>DATMPC010000085.1 GCA_035567895.1 Terriglobales bacterium
GGCGCCCGAAACGACGTGGAGCTGATCGTGAGCACCGATCCGGAACCAGACGTGCCTGCCGTCTTTAAAAGGCTCGGATATCCTCTCCAGGCCAAGCACCTTTTCGTAGAACTCCGCACCCTTCTGCAGATCACGCACGTATACGGTGGAGTGATCAAACTCCGGCTTGCTGGAAGGCCCAGATTGGGAATGGGTCAAGGCAGGTATAAGTCCGGCCACTAAGACAAGCGCAAATCGGATTTTCTCCATGGGGAATGTTACCGCATGAAATCCTATCAGCGCTGGTTAACGGGATCGGTGTTCTGTCTGCTGACGCCTACTTATTCAACTTCACTGGCCACTCGAGAGTGGGCTGCTTGAAATCGACGGTCGCGCGAGCGCTCAAACAACCGGCCGCGACATTTCATATTCGATCACAGCCGGATCGTTTGGATACGGCTCGGTCCGCCCCGTCAGCGTGAATCCTAAGCGCTCATAGAACTTGATCGCCGGTTCGTTATTACAGGTCACCATCAATCGCAATGTCCGAGCCTTGCGTTCGTGAGCCCAGCCAAGAATCTCATTCACCAGCAAACGACCGATGCCCCGCTGGCGATGTGTGGGAGCTGTCCACATGGAGATGAGCTGAGCTTGGGTTGCGTCATCCTGATCGAGAAAAGAGCAAGCAATGCCGCAGGAAGCGCCGGCGTCCATTGCGATGAACCCAATCGATTTCTCGCCAGTCAGATTGTTCGCGCGTTTGACCCATTCTGGATCGGTGAGTTGAGACTCCTTTGCATACGTCGAACCGAAGGCGCTCGGCGTGTCCTGCAGCGCACGAAGTCGAACCGCTTTGAAGACGAGAGCATTCTGCGATGTGATTCGCTCAAGCGCGATCATGAGTCGGTGCCAGCGAAGAATTCCGGTCTCCTAAATAATAAGGCGCAGAGATCGTTGGTTCTTTCGATCTCTGCGCCGTCAAAGCCCTGTGCAGTTATGGCAGTGGCTCTGCGAGTTTCCTTACTTCTTCGGGATCGCGCCCGGCTGGAACAAGTCAGAAAGATCGTTGGCGTTGGCGGCATCACCCAGGAACGGCGGTCCGACGTGGAAGATCTCCTGCATGGTGCGCAAATCGGAGGAGTGTGTGAAATTGACCGGGCTGGCATATGGAAGGCCGTTCACGTTCTTGTGAGCGTGCTTGGAGATGACGATCTCGCCGATTGTGTGACTGAAGTCATCTGCGGTGGTTTCTGTCGAGCTCGACTTCTCTGATTCATCCCACCAGATGATGATCGCCCCATTATCTATGTAAGCATGTGACGCCATGATCACGGGAACCACCTGCCTCAGGAAATCGTCTCCCTGCAGGATTTTCGCCGGATCGCCGGTCAGCCCTTTGTATCCCCCGTTGAGCGTGCTGTGCTGATCGTTGAATTGGTTGGGCGTGATCCAGTTGTAGTCAGCCACAGTGTCACTGTCCAGATCGGCAAAGAACTGCTGCAGCGGCGCGTACTGTTGCGATAGCGGATTCTCGGCACTCGCGTCGTTCCCGCCGTTGGTGTCGGTGAAGAAGACTTGGGGATTGTGTTTCGGGGCGTAGTTAAACTGGTTTGAACCGTCGAATTGATTGAAGCTGCCAGCAGCGAAGACCCCGGAAAGACTGCTCAGCGGCACAGTCCACTGATCCCGCGGCAAGGGAACGTTGATGAGTCCGCTGTTGCTCGGAGTCAAATCGGTGTCCTCCTGATACGACCTCCATGTTCTTCCAGCTTGAGTCAGAAGATTGCTCAAGTGCAGAGGTGTGGTCTGGTTCGGCGGAGGATTTCCAACGAAAGGGTCGTTGTCGCCGAGCACGCCAAAATTTGTGCCGGCCTCAGCCCAGATGTAGTTGGGTTCGGAAGGATGGATCTTCGGATTATTTCCAGTGGGAGTCGCTAGGACGTTGTGGTAGTTCGCTGCATAGGCAACTTGGTCACTGATGTCTGAAGTTCCGTTCACCAGACTATTGATGTATGGTGCTGCCGGATTCTGATAAATCTGCTGGATCCCACCCGTGAACTGATTCGCTGGCTGTGTCCAGTTGTGATTCTCCATTGCGATTACAAATACTTTTTTGAGTTCCTGCGCACTGGCGTTTAGGTTGCCCAATGCTGCTAATAGGGCAAGCATGCCCAGCGTGCGGAGAGATCTGACGTGCGACATTGATACGCTCCAGAGATAGATTCCGGCATGCGCTTTGTCCGTTTCAGATCACTTAAATGAACTTGAGAAGGATCGCGCACCCGGACTTACTGGAATAGCAGGCGTATCTTTCAAAACGATGACCAGCAGATTAGTTTTAGATGACGGGGATACTTAGGACGGGACTAAGTCGCAGTCTGTTAATGGGAATGCAAGTTGTTCATTACATCTCTTAACCTATCTTCACACAAAGCGCCACATTGGGAACCAAAGGGGTGGGAGTTTGTCTCTGAGGCCGAAAGATCAGTTCTACGGCGTGGAAGCGATCTTCAAAGATCCCTTCGGCAACTGGTTCAGCATGACCCAGCCGAAGAATTACTAACAAAAAAAGAGAGGAAAAGGATGGACCGTTTCCTCTCGTGAAGCGGATGACGAGACATTAGCGGTGGCAAGTGGCTCGAACTTGTTCCAAATGCCGTCGCTTCTTTTCCGCTTGTCTGCTGTGCGGCCCATGACGTTGAACGGCTTGCTGCAAGTGCATCTCTGCGTTGCGAATGCGTTGTTCGCACCGATTTTCAGCGGCTGCGCTGACGCTTCCTAACAAAAGCAAAGCGGCAAGTCCCAGCAGCGTACCCTTGTGAAACAGCCGATTAAGCATGGATCCTCCTGCTGCTTTGAACACAGTCGTCGAATTTTCGTTTTCCTAAAATGTGAGGGCGACCACTCGTTTGGACGTAACCTAACGAGGAACCAACTAGTATCGGAATGGAGGCCTTTCCCCCCATGTTTACGTCGCGGTCCATTGGATTTGTGAGAAGTCCCTACCAAAACACAAGCGAGGTTCCGAAGGGTCCCGGAGCTAAGCACGACGCTGATGGTGTGCTCGACATCCTGTCGGAGTTTGAGCCTGGACTCACCGACATCGAGGGCTTTTCCCATCTCATCGTCCTGTGGGAGTTTGATCGTTCGCGTGATTTCGAGCTGTTCGCGAGTCCGCCCTTCGATACCCGTCCGCATGGCGTGTTTGCGACCCGATCTCCCCGCCGTCCGAACCCAATTGGCCTGACCGTCGTCGAGCTTCGTCGCCGCAACGGCGTCGAACTGCATGTCAACGGAGTCGATATGATCGATAACACGCCGATTCTCGATATCAAACCCTATCTCTCGAGCGTTCCTTCCGAAAATCTACGTCGCGGCTGGCTAGCCGAGGTTGAAGCGCGACAGAGGTGACAACAGGATTGCCTACACTCCTCTGATTCAAATCTTGTCGCTATAATGCGAGCGGTGCTCCCCAGTCGATCCAGGCCCTCCCGCGAACATCAGTTACACCTCATCGTCTCGCTTCTCTTCTTGATATGTACTCCATGGCCGTCAATGGCACAGGCGGGATTACCGACCGCCAGTGACTCTGATTCCGATGGCATCAACGATGCTGTCGAGCAGGCTCTCCTGACTCAGTTCGCGCCGACCTTCATGATCAGCAGCCAGGAGTGCTCTTCCCTTCCAGCGCAGTTCGCTTCCGGGATACTCTCCCCCACGGTGCAGACCGAAAACGGCACCATCTATGGCGAAGTCTTTCCGGTAAAGACGAGCAGCGCTTCGGAGCATGGTGCGGAAATTCACTTCTACCATCTTTGGAAGCAAGACTGCGGAGCCCACGGCCATCCGCTGGATGCCGAACATGTCTCGGTCCTGGTGCAGGCTTCCAATAACGATCTATCGTCCGCCACTTGGAGAGCGGTCTATTGGTATGCAGCCGCCCACCAGAACACTGTCTGCGATGTCAGTCAAATCAGCCGCGCTTCAACTCTTGGTGCGGAAAATCACGGAGCAACCGTGTGGATATCAGCTGGCAAGCACGCTTCGTTTCTAAATGAGACACTCTGCGAACGTGGATGCGGTGGCGATGTGTGTCTGGAAACGACGCCGCTGTTCATCAGCCAGATCGTCAACCTTGGGGAGCCCGATCACCCCATGAACGGCTCACTCTGGATCATGTCGAACGGATGGCCGCTCGCAGCCAGGATGAATAGCACCGATTTTCCAGCTACCGCGATTAGTCGTCTCAATAGTCTGCCAGCTACAGACATTGCCTGGTTCAATCCGGGCAAACATCCCATGCAGGGGACAATTGCGATAAGTGGGTTGACGGCAGATGCGCTAGCGAACAGCGGCCACAGTACTGCGAGTGCCATCTCGGTTGGCCAAGACTCTACCGGCAATGCGCTGAAACGAAGCTACAGAAACACCGTCAAAGCTCTGGGGAGCGCAACCCGCAGCATCGGCAGGGCCTTTTCTTCCACGGTTGGACCAAAATGAATTGCTGCCGTTTCGGCAGACGTTTCTACTACACAACCTTGTTCATTGGCTCGCGCAGGCCCAGGGCCACGTCGATCAAGTCTTGTCCCACAGTGCGTGTGCGCGAGAGTGCTTCTTTCAGCGGGATGGTGACGATGTCGGTTCCGCGCAGGGCAACCATCTTGCCGAAGTCGTTGCGGTGGACTGCGTCGATGGCGCCGATGCCGTAGCGAGTGGCTAACATGCGATCGAAGGCCGTGGGCGAGCCGCCCCTTTGAATGTGTCCAAGGACGACGGCGCGGGTCTCGAAGCCGGTGCGCTTCTCGAGTTCCTGGGCGAGGATGGTGCCGATGCCTCCGAGGCGAACGTGTCCGAATTCGTCCTTCTTTCCCTTTTCGGCAACGATTTGTTCGTCGATGCCTGCAGCCAAACGGGCGCCTTCGGCAACTACCACGACGCTGAAATAGCGTCCGCGAGCGTGGCGCTGAGCGATGGTCTCGGCAACTTCGTTGAGATCGAACGGGCGCTCGGGGATCAGGATTACATCAGCGCCGCCGGCGATGCCACTGTAGATGGCGATCCAGCCGGAGTCGCGTCCCATGACTTCAACGACGATCACGCGGTTGTGCGCCTCCGCCGTGGTGTGCACACGGTCGATGGCTTCGGTGGAGATGTTCACAGCGGTGTCGAACCCGAAACAGAAGTCGGTGCCGCTGAGGTCGTTGTCGATCGTCTTGGGCACGCCCACAACTTTGAATCCCATCTCCTGCAGCTTGTAAGTAACCGACTGCGTGTCGTCGCCACCGAGCGCGATCAGCGCCTCAATGTTGTGGCGCTGCAGCGTGTCCAGGCAACGCTGCATACCCCCCTCTTTTTTTGCGGGATTCGTGCGTGACGTGCGCAGGATGGTTCCCCCGCGCGGAAGAATACCGGCGATGGCGTCGAGTGTGAGCTTCATGGTCTGGTCCTCCATCACGCCGCGCCAGCCTTCGAGGAAGCCGATAAACTCATCTTTATGGTGAAAGATCCCTTTGCGAACCACGGCGCGAATGACCGCGTTTAGACCCGGGCAATCGCCCCCTCCAGTGAGGATGCCAATTCTCATTTAATTTCTCCGCAAGCAAGTCCAGCATGTGGACCGTGATGAATGGATGGCAGACTTAGTTATTTAATCAGATTAATTATTAAATCAGATGACTACACGAAGTCGATTGATCCGCGCCGCAGCTTCAGCGTTTCTCGGCGGTGACCATGGATGGTTTGCGGACAGGTTGTGGGAAGGTGTAGATCACCTCTCCGGGACGCGCATAACGAAGCTGCTCGCGCGCTTCCTTCTCGATCGTCTTCGGGTCATTCTTTAATCCGTCGACGTGATGCGCGAGGTGTTCGTTTTCCTGCTTGAGTTCCTGGATCTCCTTGTTCAGCGCGCGATGTTCTTCGCGCTTGTGGGCATAGACCATCGTGCCGTTTGCGCCGAAGACTACGTGATAAGCCACCCAGGCTGCAATCAGACAAAGGAGCAGCGTCGCGCCTTTGCGGCGTGTTTGATAGAGCTTTGCGGCAACTGCTTCCAGAATTTCTTTAACTCTTGGCATTGCTTCTCTTGACCACCCTCAACTCACAGTTTCAAAGCCGCGAAGACCGCCGGCGTTTGCAAGCTTAGATGCTGAAAAATCTGTAACATCGGTGGCCACCCTTCTAGTGAACGTCTCTTTCAGTCCGGCCGTCAAGCGGAAGTTCTCGGGCATCGAAAAAAGGAACCAACTTTGCCAAACGGTTCACTAGAAAATTCTTGCAATGTGTTCAGGCGAATTTGCCACGATTTTGCAGCAGAGCGGGTTCGGCTTGCTCTTGTAGCGGAAAATGGTGATGGTAAGAGAATGTCTGATGAGAAGCTGGTGATCAGCACGGCTGGATCAAGGGAAGAAGCTTCGCGAATCGCTACGGCTCTGGTGGAGGCCCAGCTGGCTGCATGTGTGAACGTTGTTGGCCCGATCGACTCCGTTTATCGCTGGCAGGGCAAAGTCGAGAGTGCTCAGGAATTCCTACTGCTGATAAAGACCACTGGCTCCCGATCCGCAGCGGTGATGGCGCGCATCCGCGAGCTCCACTCTTACGATTTACCGGAAGCCATCGAGGTCAGCATCGACGGCGGCAGCGTGGAATATCTGAAGTGGATCGCCGATTCCGTGCGATAGCAAATCGAGCGTCCCACAAAGGGAATGTACACCCGCTATCCCATTGCCTGCTTCTTTTGCTCGGGTGTTTCCGTCTCGTGGTGAGAATGCCATCCCGGGAGCCGGTCACTGCCGGTGATGAGGCGTGCTCCCGAGTGCCAGCTCAAATACTGCCAGCCCCAGTTCAGCAGGACGAAGAAGCGGTTGCGATAGCCGATCAAGTAGATGAGGTGGATGAATAGCCAGGCTGCCCAGGCGAGGAATCCAGAGAGATGGATCTTGCCAATTTGGGCAATGCCCTTCGTGCGGCCGATGGTTGCCATGCTGCCTTTATCCCAGTAGCTGAACGGCTGACTAGGTTTGTTCTGTACACGGCGGCGAATTTCTTTCGCTGCATATTGCCCCATTTGGATGGCGACCGGAGCGACGCCGGGAACCGGCGCGCCGTTCTGCTCGAAGTGCGCGAGGTCGCCTATAACAAAGATTTCTGGATGTCCTTCGACGTTCAATCGGTCGTTGACGATGACGTGACCACTGCGATCGATTTTGCAGCCTAGTGCCTGACCAAGGGGCGAGGCCTTTACACCTGCGGCCCACAGGATGACGGCAGCCTCGATCTTCTCGTCTCCAACCCATACGAGTCCTGGTTCAATGTTCGTCACCATCGTATTGGTTCGTACCTCGACGCCCAAGTGCTCGAGCTGTCTCTGCGCACTGGCTGAGAGATCTTCGGTGTATGCTGGCAGGACGCGTGATCCACCTTCCAGCAGGACGATTCGCGATCGCCGCGGATCAATAGCGGTAAAGTCTTGGGTAAGGACGTGGCGCGAGATTTCAGCAATGGCGCCTGCCAATTCAACGCCGGTAGGCCCAGCCCCAACGATCACGAAATTCAGTGGACAGTGCTGCCTATCGAGAAGCGTCTCGCGTTCGGCAAGTTCGAAGGCCAACAGGACGCGGCGACGAATCTCGGTTGCGTCTTCGAGTGTCTTCAAGCCGGGAGCGAACTGCGCCCAATCATCGCGTCCAAAATAGGAGTGTGTGGCTCCAGCAGCGATCACAAGATAGTCATACGGAATCTCGTCGCCTTCCTCGAGGCGAATGCGGCGATGCTCGACGTCGAAACTAACTACGTTCCCGATCAGCACTTCTACATTCTTTTTGCCGCGCACTACGCTGCGGATGGGAGCAGCGATGTCTGCCGGCGACAGCGCTGCCAGCGCCACCTGATACAGCAAAGGCTGGAAGGTGTGGTGATTCTTGCGATCCAGAATTGTGACGTTGACATCTGTTTTCGCGAGTCCCAGTGCTGCCTGAAGGCCGCCGAAGCCGCCGCCGACGACTACAACGCGAGGACGCCTTTGCTGGTCGGTATTCCTCATAACGCCTATTAGATGTTTCAACTCGCCGGACGTGACCGAAAGTAACTACTAAGTAGCGAGCCTCATTGTGTATGCAATAGGAGCATGCTACCTTTCGCCAAGCTCACACTGGGAAAAACTTTCTCGGTGTTGCCCGCAGCGGCGCCGGCGAGAGAACAAATCAGGCAAAGTTTCCGACCGGCAAGGATAAACGATGAACATCGATGACCTGCTCCGTATAGCCATGGATCGCAAAGCTTCCGACTTGCATCTGAAAGTTGGAAACTTCCCGCACATCCGCATCGACGGCGAATTGGTTTCGCTCGGCGAGCAGCCCCGCATCTCGGCGGAAGACATGTTGAACATGGCTTTCAGCATGATGTCGAACCGGCAAAAGCAGAAATTCAAAGAAACCGCCGAACTCGATATGGCTTACGGCGTTGCCGGCCTGGGGCGCTTCCGTGTGAACGTCTTCCAACAGCGCGGCAACGTGGGACTGGTACTGCGCGTGATTCCCACTAAGATCCGCGTGCTCGAAGAGCTATACCTGCCGAAGATCATCGAGAAGATTTGCGACGAAGCTCGCGGGCTCGTACTGGTTACGGGCGTAACTGGTTCGGGTAAGTCAACCACGCTTGCCGCAATGATCGATCGCGTGAACGCGCAGCGACCCGAGCACATCATTACCATCGAGGATCCAATCGAATTTCTGCACCGCGACAAGCGTGGATTTGTCAATCAGCGCGAAGTGGAAGTCGATACGCCATCGTTCGCATCGGCGCTTCGCGCCAGCTTGCGTCAGGATCCAGACGTGATTCTCGTCGGCGAAATGCGTGACCTGGAAACGATCTCGACGGCGCTTCACGCGGCCGAAACCGGCCATATGGTGTTCTCGACCTTGCACACGTTGGACGCGGTAGAAACCATCAACCGTATCATCTCTGTCTTTCCACCACCGGAACAAAAGCAGGTGCGCATGCAGCTTGCCGCGACGATCAAAGCCGTCATCAGTCAACGGCTCGTGCGCAAAGCCGACGGAAATGGCCGTGTCCCGGCAGTCGAAGTACTTCTCTCAACAGCGTTCATTCGCGAGTGCATCACGATTCCCGAAAAGACACGCATGATCCGCGAAGCCCTCGCCGCCGGTACGTCACAGTATGGCATGCAGACCTTCGACCAATCGCTCTACGATCTTTATCAGCAGGGACTGGTGACCTACGAAGTAGCGCTCGAAAACGCGACCAACCCCGACGACTTCAAGCTGAAAGTGCAGGGAATTGGCTCAACAGCCGAAGCGGCGCGCGAGCAGATGGAAGCGGCGGGATTTGGAAGATAGGCGTCCCACGGGCTCTCGAGAAATCGGGTGATCGGGCCATCGGCTGATCGGGTGAAGTAACAGCCGATTTTGTGATTTGGTGATTTCGTGATTGGGTGATTGAAATCGCGAAATCACCAAATCATGAAATCACCCCGATTCTTACTTCACCCGATTCCTCCTGTTATTCTGCAGCTGAATGTCCTCACCCATCAGAATTGCCCGCCGATTTTGTGGGCCACCGGACAGCGGCAATGGCGGATACAGTTCAGGAACGCTTGCGTCTCTTTTGCCCGGTGCGTGTGAATGCACTCTGCGAAAGCCGATTCCACTTGAACGTGAATTGCAGACCGAGGTCTCTGATCGTAGTGCCCGTTTGCTGGACGGCGCCGAGCTGATCATTGAGGCTGTCCAAACCACGATCGACATCGCCGACCATGCGGCGACGCCCTTCGACCAGGCCCACCGAGCCTCGTCGACTTCGCCGGCGTTTATCAATCATCCGTTTCCTACCTGCTTCACCTGCGGTCCTGAGCGAAAGGCAGGAGATGGTTTGCGGATATTTCCCGGACGCCTGCCACCAGCGAACGCGGATGGCGTGGTGTTCGCTGCGCCATGGATTCCCGATTCATCGCTGACCAGCGGCGGTGTTGTGGTTCGTCCGGAGTTTGTCTGGGCCGCGATGGATTGTCCAACAGGATTTGCGGCAGGGTTTCCGTGGAAGGGAACTCTCGT
Source organism: Terriglobales bacterium (assembly GCA_035567895.1). Lineage (NCBI taxonomy): Bacteria > Pseudomonadati > Acidobacteriota > Terriglobia > Terriglobales > Terriglobales bacterium. The sequence goes on from DATMPC010000085.1 coordinate 10,047, forward strand.
TACCGGACGTCTTGCTGTCGAGCAGCTAGCGCCGGTCTATCCGGATCGTCCATACGTGGTCATGAGTTGGTCAACCGGCAGCGAAGGTCGCAAGCATCATGCGGGAGCCGCGCTCTATGATTCCAGCGCTCAGATCTGTGCGAAGGCGCGAGCCACGTGGATCAAACTGGAATAGCCCAGAAATCTTCGAGCAGAAAAGAGCCCAGATCGGCGGTTTGCCAACCTGGGCTCATTGGGGGAGGAAATTAGGCGATTGTTACGGGACGTGTAAGCCGGAAGGTCAAGCGACGTTCCGGACCGAATCCCACGTCCTTCTTGCCTGTGGTGTATGCGGCCGTTGTTCCGCCTGCTGCGCCAATGGCACTTCCGATGAGCGCGCCAGTTCCGCCACTAGCAATCGCTCCAATCAGCGCTCCGCCACCTGCCCCGCCTCCGATCCATGCCAGGTTTCGCTTCTTGTGCGAGGCGCCAGCCACCATCACGCTCGAACTCTGCACCGGAATCGCTTTGCCATTCAACATAACTGAAGCCAGCGCGATGCGTAGATATCCAGGATGCGTTAGCCGTCCGGAGCGCCGCGCTGCGACCACGCGCCCGGTGACCTGCGCGCCTGTGGGTGCTACGGTCTCTCCGTCGACAACGATAGGCTGATCGAGAACTGCGGCAAATTGATCCCCCGGCGTGGAGGTTGCGCTGGAAACGGCATTCTGCAGACGCACTGTGATCGCAGTTCCCGAAGGAATCACGACTTCCTGCGGCACAAGAGACTTAGTGCCTTTGTTGCTTGCGTCAGTAGCGTCGTTCTTGACGGAAAAAGGAACCGCTTGCGCAGTTTGCGTTGGCTGCGTCACAACCGGATCGTTGGCAGAACCAGCCGTGGTCGTGCTCATTTGCTTGCTGCAGCCTACCGAAGTGACCACGAACAGCATTGCTACAGCTGCGTCGGACATAAAACGGGGGAACTTCATCTAACCTCTCCTCAAAATCACTCACTGGGGCGTTGAGCCGACGCAATCGAAGGCGCGGCCTTATTTTCAAGAGAGCAAGCGCCCTACCAAGTCTGCGCATTGAAAATAAAGGGCTTAGTCGCATAGAGGGTGTAAATTTTGCTCGGAAATCAGATTCATTTGCGCGTGTAGGCGTTTCCTAAACTGGCGTTTAGGGAAATCCTCTGAGTCTCGAGCCGCGAGGCCGTCGATCCATTTATTCCGGCAGACCGCAGTCTCCTCAACCAGCATGAAGACTGAATTGGAGAGCCTCGCAACCAAAGAGTCTTCGACAGCACTTCATCCCACCCTTGCACAGTTGTCAGTGACTCCTGCGTTGACTTCGGGTTTGAGTCCCCTATATTTCTTCCAACTATGAGATCCCGTTGGCTTCGCTCCTTGTCTCTTCTCGTGATCGCTTTCCTCCTGCTTCCGACTGCTTCGGCAACCTGCGGTGGTGGTGGCGGAGGCGGCATGGGAGGCATGGCTCCGGGCGCCGGTGGCGGTGGAATACAGCCTCAGGTTTACTACGTGCCATGGAAGGTGGCGAGGCCCGCCGATGCTTCTGCTGCCACTGGACTCGTCTTGTACTGGTTTCCCTCTTCGCAGCAGGAACTGCAGAACTCCAGTTTGCGCGTGTCGCGGCCGCTCTCTCTATATGCGGCGCAGTGCGTATCCATGGAAGTGGCTGATCCAAGTTCCCCGTTTCGAACGAAGTTCGCCGCCGAGGATGTGTTGCCTGTCGCGGTGCTGGCGACGTCTGAGGGGAGCATCGTCGGCAAGCTGGAGAACAAGAAGGGGAGGTTGAATGTGGAGGATGTTGAGAAGCTTCTCGGCGCGGAGATGAAGAAGCGCGAAGACGCTCTGGACAATCAGCTCCGCGCCGCCAAGGAGACGGCGAAATCCGATAAGGACAAAGCAATTCCGCTCTATCGCGGCGTTGCCGAACAGAAGTGCATGTTTCCCAAAAAGGCAAAGGAGGCTGCTAAGGAGCTGAAGAAGCTCGGCGTTGAGGTAGGCGAGATTCCCGACGCGCCGGTTTCCGATCCAAAGAAGGGCGCACTCATCGAACGCACAATGGAAGCTGGGCTAAAGGCAGAACTGAATGAAAGGTATCTGGACGCGATTCAGCTTTACCAGAAGGCGCGCGATATGGATCCGGCTGATCCAACGCCGCTGCGGTATCTCGGAGAGGCTTATCGTCACTACACCGGTGAATGGGACAAGGCGCGCAAGGTATTTGATTCGATTTTGGCTATGCAGTCTGATCCGATGTCGCGAGCTGTGGCATTGCACGGACTCGGAAAGATGACGATTCACGAAGGAGACTTCGCCAAGGGACTTTCGCTGATGGAGCGTTCTGTCGAGACGTATCCGCTGGCGCTGGCATACCGCAATCTGGCCGTGTACTGGAACTCCGAAGGCGATCAGGCGAAGGCGGACGCTTACATTGAACAAGCATTAGCTCTCGATCCTCATGACGCCTACAACCTGGTATTTGCAGCTGCATTTATGGCCGGAAATGGGAAAGGCGACGACGCATTGAAGATCGCTCGGGAAAATGAGGCGCTGCTGCCTGCCTCTTACAATCTTGCTGCAATCTATGCCCAAACTGGGGACCGCGATAAAGCGCTCGCGCTGCTGAAGCGGCACTTCTTCGAATACGAACGTTTTCAGGCGGTCCGTTCCGAAGAGATGATGGAGGCGCGCGTAGATGCTGTGTTTCTTTCGCTGCGCCACGATCCTGACTTCGTCTCGCTCACCAGTGGAGCTGACGGGATGCTCGATCCATCGCGGATAATGACGCATCCACCGGCGCACTAGAAATAAATTGTTCGGATTCTTGTGGCACAGTATTCGACCGTGTTGGTCATGGCAAACCCATACCTGCGGTCGGCTGTGCCCACAAGAGCATTTCAGCTCTTATGATTCCCACCCTCAAGACTGCAAGGCTTATATTGCGTCCTATGGAACTTGCCGACGCCGAACAAATACAACTGTTGTTCCCTAAATGGGAGGTCGTCCGTTACTTGACGGCGGCGGTTCCCTGGCCTTATCCGCCGGATGGGGCTTATCAGTTTTGCCGGAACGTGGCTCTCCCAGCGATGGAACGAGGCGATGCTTGGCACTGGATGTTGACGCTAAAGAGCGCTCCGACTCAGGTGATCGGAAGTATCGGTCTGATGAAAAGCGAGGGAGTGAATCGTGGCTTCTGGCTGGGACTGCCATGGCAAGGACAGGGCCTGATGACCGAAGCATGCGAGGTAGTCACAGACTACTGGTTCAATACGCTGAAGTTTCCCGTTCTGCGCGTTCCAAAGGCAGTCGCGAATACCGCATCTCGGTGTATTTCGGAAAGAGAGGGGATGCGTGTGGTTGCTCTGAAAGAACATGATTATGTGTCTGGACGGCTTCCCACTGAAATATGGGAGATTACTGCCGAAGAGTGGCGTTCACGCCAACCTGCGTCACGCAAACCGAATCAGAGTTCTTGAGGACACGAGATGATTCTGATTCTTCTTATAATTCTGCTGGTGCTGGCTTTGGGAACAGCTCCGGTTTATCCGTACAGCCGAGGCTGGGGCTACCGTCCAAGCGGGGCGCTCGGAACCATTCTGCTTATCGTGCTGATTCTTTACTTGCTGCGCTTGGTATAGTGGCGAAATCTCCCTCTCAGCACTGAAGCTGCTTTGTCAATCGCTCATTCGCAGTACGATCTTCCCAAAGGTCTGATTCGACTCCATCCGCTCATGAGCCTTGCGAATATCCTGGAATGGGAATTCACTGTCGATTACAACGTGCAGGACCTTACTTTCGAAAAAGGGAAGAACCTCACGCGCAAATGAGCGCGTGACTGCGATCTTCTCCTCCAGCGGACGGGCGCGTAGAACGGTTCCGATCATTCGTACTCGCTTGCCCAGCATAAGGCCGAGATCGATCTCGCTCTTCGCGCCTGCCATCGTGCCAATCAACACGATTCGTCCACGGTGTGCGAGAGCTTGCAAACTTGCATTGAGATAAGAGCCGCCTGCGAGATCGAGCACAACGTCGAAGGCTCGGTCCGCGGCCCACTTTCTGCCTTCTTCCGTGGTGGGGCTAGCGGGCACAAGAAATCCCGATTCGAGACCAAATTCCTTCGCGCGCACCAATTTGTCGGCAGTTCGGGATGTACCAGAAGGGATCGCGCCCATTGCTCTCGTGAGTTGGAGAGCTGCGAGTCCGACTCCGCTGCTGACTGCATGGATCAGCACTTGCTCATTCGCGCGCAACGCGGCCTGAATCCACAGAGCGTCGTGTGCTGTGATGAACGCTTCCGGAATCGCGGCAGCTTGTTCCCAAGTAAGACTGCGAGGGATCTCCATCACTGCACGTTCGTGCGCGACCAGGTACCCGGCGTGAGCACCTCCTCCCGTCAAACCCATGACTCTGTTTCCAGGTTTCCAGAGCTGAACGACCGAGCCGATCTGCTCCACCTCTCCCGCAAACTCGAGTCCGGGAATGTCGGTTGGTGCGCCTGGTGGAGCTGGGTAGTGCCCGCGTCGTTGTAATAGGTCTGCCCGGTTGAGTGCTGAGGCGCGAACACGCACAAGAATTTCGGTGGATTCAGGCTGAGGCCGAGGCACTGTGCGCAGCTCCAGAACCTCCGGTCCTCCCGGTCGGCTAATAACTGCCGCAAGCATTTGTTCCGTGTTCATGGCCTCGGCTGAATACAGTATTTGAATGTGACAAATCTCGCTTTGATGAAATGACAAAAAATGTCACATTTCCTTATCCGGTGTTTCATTGCTGCCCGAGGTTCTTTCGGATCAGTATGTGTAAGTTATTGTTTGTAAGTGAGATACGTAGCTTCGGTTTGCAACTTTGAGCCGCAACGCAGAATTTTGGTGATTGGAACGTCAGGTGCGATACATACTGGTGCGACCTGACTGTACGACTGTTTAGAAGGGTGTAGCGACATGCGAAGGCAAGAAGGATTTTCGTTAATTGAGTTGCTGATCGTTGTCGCGATCATCCTTATCATCGCGGCCATCGCGATTCCTAATTTGTTGCGCGCGAAAATGGCCGCCAATGAGGCATCAGCTGTATCCAGCCTGCACACGATCTTCACCGCGGAGGCCGCATACTACTCGGCAGGATGGAGCAATCCTGGCGCGTTAGGTTTTTCCAATCTGCTGCAGGACCTCGGTGATTCCAAGGGCTGCACTCCACCCAAACTGGACAGCGCTTGCCAGATCGATGGTGTATTGGCAAATGCGACTACGGCGGGAACACCAAAGTCTGGGTACTACTTTACGTATGTACCAATGCCAAACTCATCACTGAACGTTGGGTTTTCAGTACAGGCCGATCCAGCAAGCCGTGGGCAAACCGGTAATCGCAGTTTCTTTACCGACCAGAGCGGAGTGATTCGCGCGAATCCGTCGCAGTCGGCCACTTCGAACGATAGTCCTATCCAGTAAATGCATCCGAGTTGCTGCAGAACAGCAGCCCTATTTGGCTGAGCGGTCCTGCCTTGCGCTACCCTCCAACAAAGATTGCCCATGATAGATTGGAACTAGTGGGCGCGTAGCTCAGTTGGTAGAGCAACGCCCTTTTAAGGCGTGGGTCGCAGGTTCGAATCCTGCCGCGCTCACCATACCTTTCGATACCCGCGCTCTAATGCCCTTTGGAATTAATTCATTCCGGACTTGTTTGCAAGTTCACCCTCGCTCCCACTGCCGATCTGCCAAGCAATCGTTGGAGTGATCGGTAGGCTGTAGCGAAGAAATCGTGGATGTCCCCGCCGTTTCCAATAGCGAGAGGTGTACGTGGCAACCCTTACGCGAGTGCGGAGCGCGCTGACGAATGTCTTTGCCCGCGGATCTACAACGATGCCCACGTGTCCGGGCCAGACAATCAAGTCGCCGGTGTGCGGTCGAAAAGTGCGCTTGAATGCCTCAGTTCCGCTGTAGAGCACACGGGATGGCTGGTAGTCATAACTAAGCCCGATCGCATCGAACAGCGAGTTCACAAAGTGGGAGCAGTCGAGAGACGTATTCTGAATCTGAAGACCAAGCCCGACCAACTGCTCTGTCGCTTGAGTTCGCATGGATTCCTCGCCCGGCTGGTCTGATTGCGCAGCGGTGCCGCTGGGGAGCAATAGAACGAGTCCGAGAAGCAGAGGCGCTGCTAGTATGTTCGAACTTCTCATTAGCTGAAAAAGTCAAGGACTGAAAAAAGTTCGATGCGCATTTGTAAGCGCGTGCAGGGGGGAATCGAGAGAAGCTGATTTGGGGTTGAATTACTGCGCGGCTGGCGGTTTGCGCAGAATAAATGCCTTTACCGCGATCGCGTTCGGTTGCTGACCGACCGGGATGATAGTGAGCAACACCGCTCCCTGCCTAGCCGCAGTTCGGACCACGCTTACGTCGCCAGCGGCGGTATCTGCAACGAACAGAAAGTTCTGATTGGGCGAGAGAGCCAGCCCATCTGGACGACGCCCCACTGGTACCGTTATGACAAGTTTGCCGTCGTCAATGTTGTAAACCGAGACCGTGTCGGAATTGAAGTTACTGACGTAGAGAGTGGAGTTGTCGGCGCTCACCAAAGCGCGAACCGGTCCAGCGCCGATGAGGTAGGTAGCTCCCACCTCGTTTGTGCTAGTTATGATCTCTGACATCGTGTTCGCGCCGAAATTGCTGACGAAGATCTCACCGCCATCGGGCTTGAGGGCGAGATGAACCGGCGTGGACCCCACGTCCAGAATGGACAGCAGGCGATCCGCTTTTGCAATTCCAGATTCTCTGTTTACTGTCGATTCTGTTCTGCGAGAGGCAGTTCCTGATTGCCTTGGGGCCTGAGTCGGCACGTCGGGCTCGCCCATACTTAAGCCGATGACCGCTACCTGTCCGGATCCGCTGCACGCCACAAAGGCTTTTCCCGAATCGGGCAGAATCTCAACGTCGGTCGGCTGCTTGCAGACGGGAATCGAAGAGCGCACCGCCATTTTTTCGGCATCGATGACCGAAACGGAATCCCCGAGGCGCTCGGTTACGACAACTGTCCTTCCATCGAGGGAGACGCGGGCTTCCCCTGGGCCTTGTCCGACCCTGACATTCCGCAGAACGCGGCGTTGAGCAATATCGATGATCGAGACGCTGTTCGATCCGGAGTTCGCGACGTAGGCTCGCGTGCCGTCAGCTGACACGTCGACGAAATACGGCGTGCGCTCTAGTCCGAGAGTGGCAATAACTTTGTTCTGCTCAGCGTCTATCACGCTCAGGGAATTCGACGCCGTATTCACGACATAGATTTCGTTTTTCTGCGAATTAGCGGCGACGCCTGACGGATTGTTTCCGACTGGAATCGTCGCCACAGAGTTGTAGTTGCGCATATCCAAAACGGTAACGCTGTTGCTCTTGCCATTCGTTACATATGCGTACTCCCGATAGGCCGGAGGATAGTTCGGCAGCTTTTGCGTGCATCCGCCAGCGCATAGAAGAGCGAGCACCGTCAGGCTAAGTAACCGCTTGGAATGAGAGAGCACTTGGATGGGAAGAAGCCGAAGCAGAAAGTGTAGCAGCTATACGCTTGACTACCTCGCAGCCGCCGGACGTGAAGAAGCTTGTTCCGCATATGCCGCGGAGGAGTGTACTGGCGCGATCACTCCCCGATGCAGAACTGCGGCGATTTGACTGACCTCGGACATCAATGTCACAAATTGCTGTGGAATGATCGACTGGGGCCCGTCGCTTAGCGCGTGATCTGGATCGTGATGAACTTCCACAATCAGTCCATCGGCTCCAACCGCGACCGCAGCCCGTGCCATCGGTAAGACCTTGTTTCGCTTTCCGGTTCCGTGGCTCGGATCGACGAGAATCGGCAAGTGGCTGAGCCGCTGTACGGCTGGTATCAGACTGAGGTCGAGAGTGTTGCGTGTGTGATCCGCGAAGGTCCTCACACCGCGCTCACAGAGCACGACGTTGTAGTTGCTCTCGCTCATCACGTACTCCGCCGCCATGAGGAATTCCTCGAGGGTCGCCGACATCCCTCGCTTGAGCAATACAGGTTTACGCGCACGACCAGCCCGTTTCAGGAGCGAGAAATTCTGCATGTTACGCGCGCCAATTTGGATCATGTCGGCATACTCTTCGACGAGATCCAGCGATTCGTTATCGACGGCCTCGGTGACGATCAGCAGGCCGAATCGCTCTCGCGCCTCCGCCATGATCTTGAGACCTTCTTCCCCCAATCCCTGGAATGAGTATGGCGAGGTACGGGGCTTGTAGGCTCCGCCGCGGAGAAAGTGTGCTCCGGCGTTTGCAACTTGTTCGGCAACAGTAAGCGCCTGCTCGCGAGACTCGATGGAGCAAGGGCCCGCCATGATGACAATATCCTTCCCACCGATTGTCACGTGGCTGTCCGGGAAGCGAACGACGGTAGTGTCTGGCTTCAAGTCGCGGCTTACCAGCTTGTATGGTTTGCTGACACGAATGACTTCGCCAACACCCGGCATCTCTTCCAGGCTGCCTGCCTCAAGAGCGCCTTGATTGCCGGTGATGCCGATGGCGGTCCGCTGAGCTCCGGGAATAGGGTGCGCGCGCAATCCCAGAGCTTCGATCTTGCGGCAAACCTCGCGCACTTGATCTTCGGTTGCATGGGATTGCATCACAACAAGCATTCGAGGTCTCCTGAGAAGGTAAGTGCCAGTGTAATGAATTCCAGAGAATGGCGGCAATTTTACTGCGCGTGTTGCTAGGGGATCCCATTGCAGCGGCACCGCCTGACGGTTAACCGCCTGCTATGCTCGGCTTATGCCGACGAAGTGGGAACAGGAGTCCCGGGACATTCTTAAACAGCCGGCTCCCACCCAGCCTCCGAGGCTAACATCACGCCGAATTGGTATTCACACTTCCACATCCGGAGGGGTTGAGACGGCTGCAGAGCGCGCCTACCGGCTGGGATGCAACACGTTCCAGATATTCTCCTCGTCTCCCCGCATGTGGAAGGCGTATCAGCTCGCGAAGTCGCAGTGCGAGGAGATGATCCGACTGAGGGAAGAGTACCGAATTGCGCCGCTGGTGATTCACACGAGTTACTTGGTGAACCTTGCAAGTGTGACGCAACAGTTTCTCGACAAGTCTATCGAGGCGTTTCGGGGGGAAGTAGAACGCGCTTTGGCTCTGGGAGCGCAGTACCTGGTACTTCATGCCGGATCCTATCGTGGACTGCGGCGGGAAGAAGGACTCGCCCGGGCGGCAGAGTCGATTCAGAAAGCGACTAATGGCCTCGATCTTGAAGACTGTGGCTTCAAGGTCCTAATCGAGAACTCGGCTGGAGCAGAGTACTCGTTGGGCAGCTCCTTCGAGCAAGTGACGGAACTGGTGGAACGTCTGCGGCCGGTCGTACCAGTGGCGGCATGTATCGATACATGTCACATGCATGCTGCCGGTTACGACATCGTATCTCCTGAAGGCTTCGAGTACACGATGAAGTATCTCGAAAACACCATCGGCCTAAAGAACATTCCCGTGTGGCATTGCAACGATGCCAAATCGGCACGCGCATCTCGGCTCGATCGTCATGAGCATATCGGTAAGGGCAAAATCGGACTCGAACCTTTTCGGCGCTTGCTGAACGATCCGCGTACTGCTCAAGCAGCATTCATCGCCGAGACTCCTATCGACGAGCCCGGCGACGATCAGCGAAATGTCGATGCGTTGAAGAATTTGGTGGCTGACTGATTCTTGGTTCCAAGACTGCCCATAAAGCATCAATTTGGTGGCGACAACCAGGAAGCAGGGCTCTACCGACTAACTAGCACGCACTTCGCCCAAAGCGGCAAAACACGTAAAATCAAATATTCCCATGTCCAGTCAGGAGAAAACGGAAGTATTGAATGGTACCGAGCAGCCGTCTGACCGCGAGCAGCGGTACGACGCGCAGCGTATCGAGTCGAAGTGGCATCAGCGCTGGCAACAGCAGCCAGACCTCTATCGTGCAGAGCCCGTAGCCTCTGCGCGCAAGAAGTACTACGTGCTCGAAATGCTGCCGTATCCCTCCGGCGCACTGCACATGGGACACGTGCGCAATTACGCCATCGGCGACGCGCTCGCGCGCTATATGTGGATGAAGGGCCACAACGTGCTTCATCCCATGGGATGGGATGCCTTTGGTTTGCCCGCCGAAAACGCGGCGCTCAAGAACAACACGCCGCCGCGCGAGTGGACGCTGAACAACGTCGCCAACATGAAGCGGCAGATGAATCGCCTCGGATTCTCTTATGACTGGAGCACCGAGGTCACGACCTGTCTGCCTGATTACTACCGCTGGAATCAGTGGTTCTTTTTGAAGTTCTACGAACGCGGATTGGCATATCGGCGCAAGAGCAAAGTGAACTGGTGCCCAGAGTGCGCGACGGTTCTCGCAAACGAGCAAGTCGTGAATGGCTGTTGCTGGCGTCACGAGGAAACTCTTGTTGAGCAGCGCGATCTCGAGCAATGGTTCTTGCGCATTACTAACTACGCAGACGAATTACTTCGTGATCTCGACAAACTCGAAGGCTGGCCGGAGAAGGTGCGCACCATGCAGCGCAACTGGATCGGCCGCAGCGAGGGCGCGCAGGTAGACTTCAAAGTCGCTGATTCCCGCGAGAAGATCACGGTGTTCACGACTCGCATTGACACGATCTTTGGCGCGACATCGATCCAGCTTGCGCCGGAACATCCGGTTGTTTCGAAGTTGATTGGTAGTGATCCTGAACTGCTTACGAAGTTGGACGAGCTCGTGGCTGAACAGCGCGCTGCTCGCGATGCTGGCGCTCTTGGTGAAGCGGAGAAGCGTGGCTTCTTTACCGGACGCTACGCTGTAAATCCTTTCAACAACGAGAAGATTCCCATTTGGGTAGCGAATTACATCCTGATGGAATATGGCACGGGCGCAGTCATGTCGGTGCCGGCGCATGATGAACGTGACTACGAGTTCGCGAAGAAGTACGACATCGACATACGCATAGTGATCTTGCCCCGTCGCCACGATCAGGGCGAGGAGAAAGAACCTGTGTTGCCTTATACCGCAATGGATAGCTTGCTGATCAACTCAGGTGAGTTCAGCGGCCTCGGCAACGAGGAAGCTATTCAGCGGATGACGCGCTTTGCCGAAGAAAAAGGATTCGGCAAGAAAACGGTGACCTATCGCTTACGCGATTGGGGCGTTTCGCGACAACGTTACTGGGGAACTCCGATCCCGATCCTGTACTGCGATAAGTGCGGAATCGTTCCAGTTCCGGAGAAGGATCTTCCAGTCCTGTTGCCGGAGAACGTGGAGATCACGCAGCAGGGCGGTTCGCCCTTGGCCCGCGTGCCCGAGTTCGTGAATGCGAAATGTCCGAAGTGCAAGGGCGGCGCTCGACGCGAGACCGATACTATGGACACGTTTGTCGACTCGTCCTGGTACTTCTACCGTTACACGAACGCGAAGCTGGCCACTGCGGCTCTGGATTCCAAAGCTGTCGAGTACTGGTTTCCGATCGACCAATACATTGGCGGCGTAGAGCACGCAATTCTGCACCTGATTTACTCGCGCTTCTGGACCAAGGCCATGCGAGATCTTGGGCTCATCAAGAATTCTGAGCCTATCGAGCGCTTGTTCACCCAGGGCATGGTGATCAAGGGCGGCGCCAAGATGTCGAAGAGCAGGGGGAACACTGTATCTCCTGACGACATGGTGTCCCGTTATGGGGCAGACAGCACGCGTGTCTATTCGCTCTTTGCTGCTCCACCCGACCGGGATCTCGACTGGCAGGAGAATGGGGTCGAGGGCGTCAGCCGCTTTCTTGCGAAGGTTTACCGGCTGGTGATGAAGTATGCCGAGTTCTCGGGCAAAGCATCCTCGGCTCCTTCGTCGGCTGCACGAGATCTTGAACGCAAGTTGCACCAGACACTTCGCAGAGTCTCCACCGACTTTGAAGGACGCTGGCACTTCAACACCTCAATCGCTGCCATCATGGAATTGGTGAACGCGATCACGGCCGCTGAGGGGCAAATTGCGTCTGGCGCGATTCCCGCGAAGCAGGTGTCGTCCACTCTTCGGACGCTGGTGCTAATGCTGGCGCCGTTCGCCCCCTACCTGGCGTCAGAGTTATGGGAGACGTTCGGCGAAAGGTCGCAGTTGCTCCGGGAACCCTGGCCGAAGTTTGATCCCGAATTGGCACGAGAAGAGCAGGTTGAGATTCCCATCCAGATCAACGGAAAGAATCGATCTCGCATTGTCGTGCCCGCCGGGCTCGATGACGAGGAAGTCCGTGCGCGCGCCTCGGCCGACGATAAGATTCGCGCCTTGCTCGACGGGAAAGAGATCGTCAAAGTGATCGTTGTGCCCAACAAGCTTGTGAACATCGTGGCTCGTTGATGTCTCGCAATGGACTGCTTGAGGGCATTCGGGAAATAGGCCACGATCCCGCTTTGTTGCTGACCGAAATAGGATGGCGGTGGAGCTTCGGCGCCATCGCTGTTCTCGTTGCAGCAGTCTCAACATTTCTCATCCTGGACAGCGTTAGCGTTGATCCGCGCAGGCTGCAAGCCATGGCTACGCTGAATCCATTGCAACTGGCTCAAAACATCGTGGAAGGCATCGCTTCGATGGGTGCGCTCCTGTGGCGTGTAGCCTTCGCTGCCGGACTGCTCCTGACCGTAATCTGGGTGCTGATCAGTGCTCTCGGTCGTTACGCTACGCTCGCCCGACCTGCTCTCAAGCCGGGAGCAAGCCTGCAAGTCTGCTTCGTCCTGAGCGTAATTCGCGCCATGCTTGCGCTTGCGAGTATCGCAGCGTGGTTCATCGCAGGGATGTTTGCCGCCATGCTTGGATCGGCGACCTCGCGGAGTGGCGCGCCAGACCTCGGCCTGATGTCTACAATTCTATGCTTGGCATTTCTCGTGATTGTGGGTGTGTGGTCAACGTCGAATTGGTTTCTGTCTTTGGTACCACTAAGACCCGAGCCTACCTGGACTCAATGCCTTCTGAGCACCCTCAGCTTCATCCGGTCGCGACGTGATGAGCTGCTGGAGATCTCAATCGTCAACGGAATCTTGCGCGGTGGATTGTTGCTGGTTGCAGTTCTCTTGTCGCTGGCGGTCAGCAGCGTAATTACAAATGCTCGAATCCTTGTTGCCGATCTGCTCGCGATCTCGTTGCTCTATTTCCTGGTTGCCGACTTCTTGTACATGACGAGACTGGTCGCATTTCGAAGGCTGCGGGATGAACCCGTGTCACAGCTGCCCTCGGCGGTGTTCTCGCATGCAGACCCAAGAACAGCCATGGCACAGGCGGGGACGCCTGTGCCACCTAATTCGTTCTAATCGATAAAGTCCACACGCGGGCGGTGTGGAATAATTCCGCGCTCGTATCCCATTTCCAGCAATCGAGTGATCGCCTGGCGACCTTCCTGACCGTAGTCAAGAGTGCGCTCGTTTACGTACATGCTTACAAATCGACTGGCGAGCTGTCGGTCAAGGTCGCGTGCGAACTGCATGGCATATTCGAGCGCCTCATCGCGATGATCGAGTGCGTACTGAATACTTTCCCTCAAGGCGACAGAAACTTCGTGCATGAGTTCCGGGCCCAGATCGCGCTTGATCGCATTTCCTCCCAGCGGCAGCGGCAGTCCGGTTTCCTCGCGCCACCACTTGCCGAAGTCCACGATGCGTTTCAAGCCTGCCTTCCCGTAGGTGAGCTGGCCTTCGTGGATGATCAGCCCCGCTTCGAATCGTCCGTTGAGAATCTGGGGAATGATTTGATCGAAAGGAACGACTTCGGTTTGGATCTCCGGCGCAAACAGCTTCAGGACCAGGTATGCCGTTGTAAGCGTTCCCGGGACAGCGATTTTCTTGGACTTTAGCTCCTCGACCGTGTAGTCCCGGTTGGCGACGATCATTGGACCGTAGCCCTCGCCCACGCTTCCGCCGTTAGGCAGCAACGCATAGCTATCCTGCAGGTACGGATAGGCATGAAAGGAGATGGCGGTCAGGTCGTAGAACGCTTCGCGAGCCTTCCGATTCAAGGTCTCGATGTCCGAGAGCGTATGCGTGAACTTCAAGCCGGGAACCAGGACTTTGTTCGTCGCCAAGCCGTAGAACATGAAAGCGTCGTCGGAGTCTGGGCTGTGCGCCACCGAAATCTCGCGAGGCTGAACCGACACGGAACCGGTGGAGATGGACGAAACGGAGCTGGACATGGTGCTCTCAGTGTACCTGTTTGAGGATGAAAATCCGGTGAGGGGTTTACGTCAGGATGCGCCCAGGGACAGGAAGACGTACGCGCCAAAGCAAAGAACAGGGGAAATAACAGGGCATTTTTGAATTCGATCTCAAAACACTGGAATTTTGCCCAAAATACGCAAATTTTGCTTTAAGGCAGGGAGATAACAGGGAGTTCTGTGGATTTCTCCATAAGTGCATCATCAGCAAGGTGGTTAGCGCTGCTTGCGGCAGGATTCAAAAAAATAACAGGGACCGATCAGGGAGCTTCCGAAGCTATGCCGACGTCTTTGAGCGGGGTGTAACGCCGACCGCGGCTGCGACGGCTGCGATGCTCTTCAGCACTTCGCCCGGGATGAAGGGCAGGACCGCAATCGCCAGAATCGTCGAAGCCGGCTTATGGATCAGGGTGGCCAGCCAAAGAGCGCCCGAGGCAAAGACCAGAACGCTGCAAGCCACTGCTCCGAGAGAGAAAGCGATAATCCGTGAGCGGCGCGAGAATCTGTCCGCAATTAAACCTGCAACCAGTGCCGCGAAGGGATACGACATCAGATAGCCGCCAGTCGGGCCGAGGAGCTGAGCCACTCCACCCGGTCCATGCGGACTGAAGACCGGCAACCCCGACGCACCCTCGAGGAGATAGAGAACCAACGCGGCCGAAGCCCGCCATCCTCCCAGAGACAGAGCCAGAAACATCACGCCAAAGGTCTGAAGCGTAATCGGTACAGGAGTGAACCACAGCGGAATGGAGATGTGAGCACAAACTGCCATCAGCAAGCTGCTACCGACAACGAGAGCGGCGTCAAGAGCCCGAAGCCTTCCAAAATTCTCAACCTTATGATCTGTCCTGCCTGCAAGTGCTTGCGCCATGAATCTCTTTCAGCCCTCAAGAACGATCGGTATGGAAGCTGCCGTGATCGCGCTCAATCTGTTCCAGTTCCCGCCGCAGAGCGGCATCAGACGCACGCATCCGGTGCCGCCGGATTAGAAGCAGCACAGCCGTGATGCTCCCAGCGAGCACCACGAACGAGATCAGAAGGATTAGAAACAGCACCTTCATGACCGATAAGGATACCAGAGTTCAACGTCGCCTCGGCCACCCGAAAGCCCGTGAACTCCACGTGTCGAGCCACCCAGCTGCAGAAATCCGCCTAATGCGAAGGAATCAGGCAGCGAGGCGTTCGGAGAGGAAAGCCATCGCTTCCCGCATGGTCTGGTCTGGATCAAGGCCGATTGGGAATATGGGGTCCTGCATCTTTTTCCAGACTCCGTCAGTTTGAACGTAGACAGACACGTAGTAAGGAATGTCCGGATTGGAATAGGAATGCCAAAGCTCAAGCCGATACGCCTGCCCGCGAATCACAATCAGGCCCGTTTTGATCAGCTCCCAAGCTTCGTTGATTCCGGGAAAGTTGCGGTAGTCCTTCAGTGCGTCCATTTCGATAAATTCCATTCCCATCTGAGCCGAATCGCTCCCTGGATGCTTCAGGGTCCCTAGTCGCCGATATCCTTTCGATCCGCTGACGGTGGCTTTTGCGGCGGAGCTTTGAGTATCACCTTGATTCCTTTGCCCTTGCCGCCTGCCGACTGCGCGTCTTCGCGATCACTGGCCTTAAATTGCGTCCAAGGACCGGCTTTCATGTCACGTAGTAGCGGAGCCTGCCAGGCAAATTCGGGATGTTGCGCAAGAAACTCCTTGGCGCGGAAATCTGCCCCGCAGGGATGTCCGGCGCGAGCCACCAACTGCATCTTGCCCGTCATGTCGCTATCGGTAGCCTTGCCTTGCACCGCGCCTCCGGGATAGTACGGCTCCCAGCCCCATACTTCGATCCCCCGCGGGCTTGTATCGCTGTGGCCGCACAATGCACGCTCGTTCGCTTCTTCTTTCTTTTGGTAAGAATCAAAGTGGTCCGAAAGGAATTCTTGAGCCATGGCGACATCGATCTTTCCCTTGTTCTGCGTCATAAGCTCCTCCCATCGCGCGTGACGCGCATTGGGCGAAGTTCTCATGTCGTTCGGATCGAAATCAGTTTCGTCCTTGATGAGATCGGGGTCGCGGGCAAAGTTCGAGCTCACGAAGTACCCGTCTTTCGACCGCCACAGAGGTGTGTGCTTCAGTCCCAACTCGAGATACGCGACTTCGTTGGTCTTGCGGTCACCGATGAGCCAATCGTTCGCGTATCCGCCGTTGTTGCCTTCCTTCATGATGCGGACATAGTCGTCAATGGAATTCGCATACTGCAGCGCCTTGCGCGAGCGAACGAACTCGGGAATTCCGTTTGGATCGAAGCCATAGAACTGCGTGAGCGTGGTTTCCGTGATCATGATGCCGGACGAATTCACACCGAAATCGTCATCCGAGGTGATGACGCCGGGGAAGCCGTCCATCAGAATGCTGTTTCCGCGCTGCGGGACGATGTCAAACATCACGACCCAGCGTGCGCCGGTCAGGTAGCTGGTCCAGTTGTTGTGCGCGATGACGATCTTGCCGTCTTTCGTGTAACTGCCGGTGGCAATGAAAGCACTGCAGTTGCCGGGTGGAAGTAGCTGTGGCGGATTCAGTGCCGCTTCTTTTTTATTCAGCCACGGCACGTAGTAATCGGGAACTTCCTCGAAGGCATTGAGGGCGACGACGTCCCAGACGTCCAGCTTGCTGCCCTTCGCCTTGAGGCCGTCTGCGATCCCTTGCAACTCCTGCCTGTATTCGGCTTCAATGTGCGGCCAAAGCACCTCGCGCGCAGTCTTGCGGAAGAACTCCCAGTCGCGCTGCGTATTGTGCGTATCGAGCAGGCGAACAGCCTGGACAGCATCCTCGATCTCCGGCGCAAGCAGGTATCCATGTTGATATCCGATGTTGCTCGGCAAGCCTTCCAGGTGAACGTAGATCCACCCACCACGCTCAAAGCGATAGGACTTTCCCAGCCGGGAGGCGGTGACGTTGCTCTTAGCGAATGTGGTGGAGGAGAGGATCATGATGAAGAAAATTGCCGATAGGAACGCAAAACGGCGAAGTATCACCAATTGCTCCTGAGACATAGGATGAGGGGATTATTAGGGGTAGCGATATGCCGCGTCAAACACCAGAGGCATCAGCTCGCCATTACTTGAGTTTGTCATCCTGAGTCCGCCGCGGCGGGCGAAGGATCTCCCGCGATGCACCGGACTTAATTGCTCTGTCGCGGCTCTTTCACGAGGATTCTGGCCGAAGAGCCGGTATGCGACGACGCAGTTCGAACATTCCCGGGAGGTCCCTTCGACAGACTCAGGGCCAACGTAAAGCCTCAGGATGACGGCGGTTAGACCGGCCTTTGTAAGACTCGAAAGAAACAGTCATGCTGCCCGGCTGGGCTCCATGTTTGGAGGCGGACAACTACGCGAGAGCTG
This sequence comes from Terriglobales bacterium, assembly GCA_035567895.1. Lineage (NCBI taxonomy): Bacteria > Pseudomonadati > Acidobacteriota > Terriglobia > Terriglobales > Terriglobales bacterium. Next base: position 27,649 of record DATMPC010000085.1, read on the forward strand.
CCTTCAATTCTGTACCGTACACGTCGTACCAGGGAGTCGCAGCTTTCAATCTTTCATTCACGTTCTGGATGTTCTTCACTCCCTCGGTCTTCATCCATTCGACGAACGCTTTTTCTCCCTGCTTTGCAAACACGGGAACGCCGGCTGCCCACGTGGCGCGTCCGCAGAGCACGCCGTTGAATTTCACGCCGGACTCAGCAGCCAGCTCCAGCGTCTCTGAAAATTCTTCATTGCTTACCCCAGCCGACAGATAGATGAACGGCTTCCTGGCAACCGCGGCGGATTTACGGAACAGCTCTAGCGCTTCCTTGCGTGAGTAGGCGGCGCCTTTGCCGGCGTAGCTCTTCGTGCCTTCGACAAATTTCATGTTGATCGGCACTTCGGCTTTCATGACGTCGATTCCGTAATTCTCTTTTGTGAACTCTTCCATGCTTCGGATCACGCTCTCAGGCTTGCGCTTTGCGTATTCCAAGCCTTTTTCATCGCCGCCCTGGGGATCGTATCCGACGAATTCGAGAAAGTACGGAATGTCCTGCCCGCGGCACTCGTCGCCGATGCGCTCGACAAATGCATGCTTCTCATCGTTGATCTCTTTGGAATCGAACGGGGAGTAATAGATGAGCACCTTGATGCAATCCGCACCGGCTTCCTTCAATCGGCGAACCGACCAATGGTTCAACAGATCGGGAATGCGGCCGGGCCGATTGTTGTCATATCCCGTCTGTTCGTAGGCGAGCAGCAGGCCGGCTTTCTTATTGCGACGCTTTGCAGCCGGCAGTCCGTACTCTGGATCGAGCAGGATTGCGCTGGCATATTGAGTGAGCACTTCCGAAACGATGCTCTTGAAGTCCTCAAGCATGCTTTCAGGAACATTGGGCACGCCTTTTTCTTTGGCAAGAGACTTCTGCAACGATCCACGCTGATCCATTGCAGCGGCAGCGATTACGCCGCGCGAGTCGGAGACTGCTTTCATGCCGGCAAGTTTTCCGGGTGTTGGTTTCACGTGAATTCCTCCTCGGGAATTGCTTCAGATTGTTCGAGACGCGTCTTCAGAGGGTCTCGACCGGCCGGCAATGGTGCGGCCAGAGCTACGGTGATGACGAACGCGATTCTAGCTTACAGCAACCAGCGCTTCTAGCGAGCGCTCTCTATCGCGGCCTTCTGCAATGCCATCAGATCAAGAATCCCTTGCTTGGCAACTCGCAGCAGCTCGGCAAGTTGCTTGTCATCAAAAGCCACCTGCTCGGCCGTAGCCTGTACTTCGACAAAGCGGCCAGCGCCAGTCATGACCAGATTCATGTCTACCTCGGCTCGCGAGTCCTCTTCATAGGCGAGATCGAGGAGCACGGCTCCATCGACGATGCCCACGCTGGTGGCGGCAACACTGTCACGCAACGGTGATTTCTTCAGAGTTCCAGCAGCCAGCAGCCGCCTCAGCGCCAACGCCAAGGCTACATAAGCGCCAGTAATGGACGCGGTACGCGTGCCTCCATCTGCCTGGATCACGTCGCAGTCCATGAAGATTGTGCGCTCGCCTAATTGTGACAAATCGACAACAGCCCGCAGTGACCTGCCAATAAGGCGCTGGATCTCGTGCGTGCGCCCGCCGATGCGTCCCTTGCTCGACTCTCGTGGAGTCCGCGTGAGAGTGGCCCGTGGCAGGATGCCGTACTCACTGGTAATCCATCCCTTCCCACTGTTACGGAGGAAACCGGGTACGGTCTCCTCGATGGACGCTGTACAGATAACACGCGTGTGTCCAACTTCGATCAGCGCGGATCCTTCAGCCATGCTGTTGTAATCAGGAGTGATGCGAACGGGACGCATCTGTTCTGGAGTGCGATTGTCGCTGCGAAAAGAAGACATGAGAGAGGACTATTTAATCATGGAGAGAAGTACCGGCGGCGGTAGCCGCTGAGTTAGTCATACATCTCCTGTTCTCCGACTAGTGGCCCACCGACGCACCCAGCGGCTACCGCCGCCGGTACTGATCCCGATTGACCTCTGTCCTTTCCCGACATAGGATGACCCAAGCATGTCCCCCCATGTCTGCGCCCACGATCCATTCCGGCGGAATGCTCGGACGGTACCGTCTCCTCGAGCAGATCGGCGCGGGCGGAATGGGAGTCGTCTATCGTGCCCATGACGAGCGACTTGACCGCGATGTAGCCATCAAGCTACTGAACCCGGGAAGTATCCGAAGTGCTATTGCGAGGCATCGTGTACGCAATGAGGCTCTCGCACTATCGAGACTCAGCCATCCCAACATCGAGACGATTTTCGAGTTCGACACGCAGGACGATTGCGACTTTCTGGTGGTCGAACTCATTCATGGCGCTTCGCTGGACGAGTTACTCAGTAAGGGACCCCTTCCAGAAACCCTCGCAGTCTCACTCACCGTGCAACTGTTGCGAGGTCTGGCGGCCGCACATGAAAAGGGAATCATTCACCGCGATCTCAAACCGTCAAACCTGCGGCTTACTCAAGACAGCTTCCTCAAGATTCTGGACTTTGGACTTGCGCACATTCGCGACCAGGAAGAACCCGAAAAACACAACCTGACTACCGAAACTCACAGTACCGTTCTCTCCGGCACTTTGGGATACATGTCGCCCGAGCAACTTCGGGGGGCGCGCCCCGATTCTCGAAGCGATATCTATGCCGCTGGCCTCGTCCTCTATCAGATGTGCACGGGACGGATGCCATTTACCGAATCGGGAGCGATGCTCATCGATGCAGTCCTGAACAAATCGATACCTCCACCGCGCAAGGTGAAGCGAGACATAACTCCCGAACTGGAAGCGGTGATACTTAAGGCCCTGGAGAAGGATCCGAAGATCAGATTTCAGTCTCCGCGGGAGATGCTGGCCGATCTAGAGATCATTGCTGTTCCGGGAACACGATCCCGGAGGGGACAAATTTTGCAGATATCGGCAGTGGGCCTGCTCGTCATTGCTATCGGACTGATCAGTGCGCTGGAATATCGCAGAATCGCTGGCTGGATTGACCGACGCCTACATCCCGTTCCTCCAAATAGATACGTAGCGGTGATGCCGTTTCGCACAGTGAACAACGATGATCCGGCGTTTGACCAAGGTCTCACAGAAGCCGTCGCCGCTCGACTGATGGAGATTACCGCCGCTCAGCCTGTACAAGTGGTTTCGCCCAGAGAGCTGCAGGCGGAACATGTGACCGACATACAGGATGCTCGCAAGAAGCTTGGAGTGAACCTCGGGCTTGAGGGCAGCCTGATGCGATCTGAAGGGAACACACGAGTGACTCAGACACTGGTTGATGCGGCGACTCGGCGGTTGCTTCGAGCGGCAAACTTCGACACTTCGAAGACAGATGTTTTCGCATTGCAGGATCAGCTCGTGGATAAAGCCGTACAGATGCTCGAAATTGAAATCCACCAAGGGCTTGGCGAGCACAGGAATGGCACAACAAATTCCGAAGCATTTCGAATGTACACTCGCGGCATAGGATTTCTGCAGGGCAGTAATCCAGAAGACACGCAAAGTGCGATTAGCCAGTTCCAGCAGGCGCTGGCGATCGATCCCGGTTACGCCGAAGCTCATGCCTCCCTGGGCTTGGCCTACCTTCAGCAATACCTAATGAATAAGACCCAAGATCTGGTAGCTAAGTCACGAACAGAATGTGAAAAGGCCGGGGCATTGAATATTCATTTGGCTCGGGCAAAAGTCTGTCTGGGTAAAGTACAGCTCACGGTTGGCCAATATGAACCCGCTGTGTCTACGTTTCAGAGCGCGGTCAGTGCTGATTCGAATGACGACGAGGCCTATCGCGATCTAGCTCTTGCCTATGAGCGTCTCAATCGCAATTACCTGGCAGAGGAAACTTACCGAAAAGCGATTCAAGTTCGCCCGTCTTCCGCGGCAGGTTATGTTCGATACAGTCTCTATTTAAGTCATCAGGCTAAGTATTCAGCTGCGGCGGAGCAGCTGCGTAGGGCGGCTCAATTGTCGCCTGACGATGGACGAGTCTGGTCAAGCTTGGGTGGCGTGTATTACCTGAATGGTCAATACAATGAGGCGCTGGTTGCGCTTCAGCGTGCGATAGAGCTACGCCCGAATTATGCTCCTTACACCAATCTGGGACACAGCTACTTCGCCTTAGGAAGATACGAGGAGGCCATTCGAGCTTTCGAACAGGCCTTGAGCCTGGGTGGACGCCAAATTCAGACCCACGGCAATCTTGCCCGAGCATATTATTGGTTTCCAGCCACACGACCTCTCGCCGATGCCGAGTATCGGAAGGCGCTGGAGCTCGTAGCTAACGAACTAAAAGTTAATTCCAACGATGCTGACGCACATCTTCTGGCAGCTCAATACAATGCCATGCTGTCGCGGCGTGCGGAGGCAATCGGCAATCTCAATTTGGCACTTAGTGCTAGACCAAATGACGCCGAAACGTTATACTTCGCAGCCATCGTACATAATCAGCTCGGGAATAAGCCTGAAGCGCTGTCCTGGCTGAAGAGGGCGGTCCAGCGCGGCTATTCACCAACGGAGATCGCTCTTACACCTGAGTTAAGTTCGCTGAAGAGCGAGCCAGAGTACAAAGCCATAATAACGAAGTAATCTCGGCCAACTTGATTCATCCCCCAAATAGGTTCATCCCTAGCAGTCTCTATTCGGTCGTGGGACACTTTTGTTCCAGTCCCTATCGGGCCATAGTCATCGGAAGAACGAGAGAATGAGGACCAAAGGTTATGCGGAGCAAAATTCGTAATCTACTATCCATTCGCCTATGTGCTGTGTGCATTCTGGTTACATGTGTACTGTGCTCCTCATGTGGCGAAAAACGAGGTGGTGGCGGCGGAAGTAGGAATATCAAGTCGGTTTCGTGCTCGCTGCCCAACAATCCCAACGGGCAGTGCATCGCGTGTGAGTATAGCGGTGCAGGGTTCTGTGGGATCACGGTCGGTTGGTTGAAACAATTGCCTCTAGGAGCTGGCCACGCTCCGATCCTAATTCGTCCTAATGACCAAATCCTCTGGATCGGTGACAATGGCGAAGACGTTCAGATTGACAAGACGAAGATGAAGGGGGTGCTGTGTGATGACGAAGATAAACCCGATCCAAAAGCGCCTAAAGATCCACCTATAACCGATCCAGTGGATGCGGGATACAGTGGAAGCCACAAGCTAAAGCTTTCCAGCGCAAGACCGGAAAGTAAGGGTTTTTGTTACAAACATTTCCTGCATTGGGACAAGGGAATTTTTGGAGGACATGGCGATATTGATCCGCACGTCTACATTGGGGATGGGACCTAACACTCCGCAGAAATACGCCGTCACTTGCCGAGTAGGTATTCGGCACCAAAGGAAGTAGCCACTAAAAGAAAGGTAAAGTCGATGAGAAAGATAGGTTCGTTCGCGACTGTGATTTGCTTAATGTCGGCGTTTTGTATAGCCCAAAAGATCGAACAGGTTTGTGGCGCTCCGATCTTTTCGAAAGACACACATGGCAATCCAGACGTTGTCGTGTGTCCCTCAGATACACCCAACGAGTGCAAGATTAGCCTCAGTTTCCTTAAGTGTCTCTCGGTTTCAGGGGATCCGGCGATTAGAGTGAATCGCAACGACAAAATAGAGTGGTATTCAGATCAAAAGGACAAGAATGGCAACCTCATAGTATTCAAGTTTGAGCCGTTCAGGCAGGTGGGTCCGAATAAGCACGAGAAGTGCTCTGCTCCTGGCGGCCACGATCAGGAGCCGTTTCCGGATGCGCACGGTAATGGGTACGCCTTCAGATACATCGAACATGTCCATGCGATGTCTGTGAGGAAGTCTTGCTTTGAGCACGTGTTGAAATTGAGGGATACCACCCACACCGGTGAATATGACTTCGACCCTCACGTGATCATTGGAGACGGCACTGAATACCTTTCGAAGGAGGCTTACGCTTGGTTTAAACCTAATAAAGCAACAAGTCATTAAAGACGATGGGAACAGCGACTAAAGCAGGCGATTCGAGTAAAAGAAGGCTTCCCAATCTGGCGTCGCTCACAAGAAGTGAATAGGTCGAGGGTATAGGTATTTGTGTGCAGCTAATAGCGCTAAGACGCGAGCTGCTGATGGTATTCGCGCTGGCCTCTCCGGATCGAGTGCTCCATCGAAGTAGAATTATAGTGTGATGGTAACGGGGCTGGTCGGCCTCTCGTACTTCAAAAACTCAAATCTGCCTGCTGAGCCAACGGCCTTCCTTGTGCGAAACTGAAGAAGGTCTTAAAAGCCGGGATGGCGAAACTGGCAGACGCAGCGGACTTAAAATCCGCAGGGCTTAAAAGGCCTGTGGGGGTTCGATTCCCCCTCCCGGCACCACGCAGTTTGGGTTTTGCGAACTGAAATTCCCGAAACTCGGGCTTGCCGTCTGAATCCCGTATTAGTCGCGAAGTTTCGCCAACAAATCCTGTGGGTGAACCGGCTTAGCGAGGATTTCGAATTGATGTCCTTTAGCTCGCGCCTTTTCTAGCAGATCTGCTGTCGCTGCCTGTCCGGAAAAGAGAAGGATCTTGCAGGACGGTAGGAATTGGCGAATGTTGATGGCGGCGTCGATTCCGTTCATGTCTTCCATGATGACGTCGCTGATAATCAGGTCAGGGCGCTCGCTTCGAGCTTTCTCGATCGCGCCCGTGCCGCTGTAAACTGCGGTCGCCGTGAATCCGTTTTGATTGAGAATAATTGCCAGCGTATCGGCGATTACGCGCTCGTCATCGACTACCAGCACTCTGGGTTTGGTTTTTCCGCCGTTGTTATCTCTCATCCGTCCTTATCCATGGATTCCCAGCGGCCAGTGGACTGGGTCGGGGAATCCGGCGATTGCAGCGCGTAACAAATCTGTTTCGATTATAGCTGAAGCAGCCCTCTCTCATGTGGCGTGCCGGTTCTCGGCGTCCCAAGCCTCCGGAGGAAATTACTCGATGCTCACGGCCACGTCGCGCCGCACAAACACTTGTGCGGCGAGAAGAAGAATGATCGCGGATTCTGCAAGCCCAGTGATTATGGCCGAAAGTGGAATTGACGCGGCAAATGGGTCGGAGCCTCCGAGCAGTGCGGCGACCGGGGCGAGAAACGGGTTCGCGTCGCGGAGAGCAAACGGTGCGAACGCCAACGCTGCCGCAATCGCTGCTGCAAAGAATGGATAAAGAAGAGTCGACAGAAATAGTGCCACCGCGGCCGTCCATAACGAAGCCACTATGCCGCAGACGAATACTGTAAGGACGGCCCTTGCGACGAGGTCCGATACTCCGATCAGCCACAATGTGGCGGCTCCGATCGATGCGAAGTAAGCCATGGCGAAGTATGCAGAGCCGAGCAATAGACCGGCGAGATATTGCTCCCTGCTTACTGCCTTTGAGAGCACTCCGATGATTCGCCGCGAACGCTTCTCGTTATAAATGGCGGAGCTGGCCAGAAAAGCGAGCACCACAACTCCGTAACGAACCTCCATTTGCACGATTTCGGAAACGTCTTCTCGACTGGTGGTTTGGTGCGGAATCCGAAGGAAGCCTCCCAACAGAAACGGCCAGCCCACCAACGCAAGTAGCAACCAGCGATTCTGCCGCACGAAACTCTTTGCCAGAAGCAGGATCGGAGTCATTGCACTTCTCGGTCCACGGATTCGGAGTTCGTCATCAACTCAACAAACAAGTCTTCCATGGTTCGCGTTTTGGGAACGACACTGACTAGTGTGCCTCCGGCGGACCAAATCTGCTCAATTGCAGCTCGTTGCTGTGCTGCAGAGACGGTGAACACCAGACGACCATCCTCGACGTGGGAACTCTGTGCGCCTGACGGTGCAGCCTTCAGGCCCGATGCAGTGATTTCAAAGCCACCAGAGTCGAGCAGTAATTCCTGAGTGCGTCCAGACTTCACGACGCGGCCCTTTTGGACGAAGACCACACGATCACAAATGAGTTCGACCTCCGAGAGTTGATGAGAGCTTAGAAGGACACTCCTTCCTCGTTGGCGGTTCTGTAACAGTAGTTCCCGAACTTTGAGCCGCGACAATGGATCGAGCGCCGATGTGGGCTCGTCGAGAATCAGCAAATCCGGATCGTTGATCAGAGCTTGTGCGATTCCAACTCGTTGCAGCATTCCACGCGAGAATTTGCCGATGTTTCGATTTGCGTCTTCCGTCAGTTCGACTGCTGCAAGCAGGTCGTCCGTCCGATGCGAGAGTTCGGGTTCTCGCACTCCATTGAGGGCGCCGCAGAATTTCAGGACCTCGCGCGCAGTCTGGTGGTAAAAGGCCGGGCTCTCCGAAAGAAAGCCGAGCTTTCGTCGAACTGATACTGTTCCGAATTTTTGACCGAGCAAGGTGCCGCCCCCGGCAGTGGGTCGCGCTAAGCCCAAGGCAATGTGTATTGCGGTTGTCTTGCCGGCGCCATTCGGACCAAGGAATCCAACGATCTCGCCTGGTTCCACACGCAGACTGAAATCGCGTAGCGCCCAGTGTTTGTCTCGCAGGACGGAACGATACAGCTTGCTGATGCCTTCAAACTCAAGCACTGGGTTCATCGCTGCGATTGTAAGTCAGCAAAGAAAAATGCCCTCGGCGCACCGAGGGCAAAGTAATCGAGGTTCTCGAGTCTATGTCTTCGCAAAGATTATGACCAGCGTGTAGAGAGCGAGCGACTCGATCAGGGCCAAGCCGAGAATCAGGAAGAGCTGGATTCCGGCGCGTGCTCCGGGATTGCGTGCCAGCGCTTCGGCTGCAGACGCGGTAGCGCGTCCTTGGCCAATTCCGCACAGGCCTGAGGCGATTCCCATGCCGATGCCGGCACCGATCGGAATTGCCCAGTTGAAGGTTGGTGCCGTGCCGCCTCCAGCTTGCGCATAGAGCGGTGAGGCAATGAACAGAATTGCCATTGCCAACAGAACAAAGGTGAACTTACGCATGGTTGTGCTCCGTACTATGAATTGCTGCAAGGAGGTGGTTGACGCTCACCGAGCTGGCGCCCTCACACTTGCAGCTTCAAGCCAGGACCGCCTGGCGAGAACTTTGTCCTTTGCTGTGATTCCGAACGTAGTGAGGAATCCCTATGGCTACCACGCATTTTGGGCGCGGTGGGGATTCCTCACTTCGTTCGGAATGACAAGCAAAAAAGAAATCAATGTTCTTCGGCCACGGCACCGGCAAGGTACACGGTCGCCAGTAGAACGAAGATGTATGCCTGAAGCAGGGCAACGAATAAGTGCAGGCCGAGAAAAATTACCGGAATACCAATCGGGATCAGGGAGAAGAAGACCAGCGTTACCAGATCACCGGCAAAAATATTGGCATAAAGACGAATGGTGAGCGACATCATGCGAGCGATGTGGCTAATGATCTCGATCGGAATCATCAGGGGAGCGAGAAGAGGCATCGGTCCGGTGAAGTGCTTCGCATACTTCAACACGCCCTGTTTTCTGATTCCGTGCCAGTGATAGTAGAGCCACGCGACCATTGCCAATCCCAGCGGCACGGCCGGAGTGGCGGTCGGCGATACGAATCCCGGTACCAGGCCGATCAGATTGCTGATGAGGATGAACGATCCTAAAGCGACAAGAAACGGCGTGAATTTCTCTGTGCCGTGCGCGGGAATGATCTCTTCGCTCTGATGATTGACGAACTCCTCGACCACTTCGAATGCTTGCTGCATCGCCCCCGGACGATCGACGGAAATCCGCGATCGAGTCCATACAAAGAGCACCAGAAGGATGCAAACAACCAGAATCTCCATGGCGAAGAAGTTGTTAATCGGAGCCGCAGGATTGTAGGTAAAGAGGTACTGGCTCTTTTCTCCTGCAGCAACAGGATGCGCTCCGACCGCCGACAGAATGCGAGCTGCGATTCCGCCAAAGTACTGGTTCAAAAAGTGTGTAAAAAACAGTTGTTCTGTCATTCAGGAAATCGAACTGAGTTGATCAGTAACCGCGGCGCCACGATCCGTACAGCTCGTATCCGGCCTCAATCATGATGCCGACTGCCGGAATTCCGAGCCCGACCAGGAGGCCGTACGCGCTCATCGCGGAACTCTTGAATATAGCATAGCCCGCTACGGCGATGATTCCGTAGCGCAGCACGAAGCGCAGCACCAATCCTGATGAACGCCGCTCACCGGAGCTGGCTATTACGCGGTCCGCGAAGGCAATCACCAGCTTCCTGAGTGAGAGAAAATTGATGATCGCGACTACTCCGCCGACGACAAAGCCGACAGCGAATCGATGATTGAAAAATATCCAGAAAAGCACGGTTAAGCAGGGAAGGAGTACTGCGAGAATGCGGATGATTCGTTCGTAAGCAGCGGCGAAAAAGTGCTCGTCTGAGCTCGGCTGCTTCAGGCCCGGCGACTCCTCACTCATCGCCTGCCTTCAACGCCACTCGGAAGAGTTGAACGAATCCGGCTGCGATTCCAAAGCCGAGGCCAACAAGGTAAATCCAGTGGGTGTGGAAGTGGAGATCAAGCAAGTGTCCAATCAACCAACCCACGAACGTTGCGGCCGGAAGCAGCACACCGAGCTGAATATATTTCTCAATTGCCACCCACTTATTCTTCGGCGAGTTTTCGGGTTCAGCAGACATTGGCGACCGTGCCACGAGCGAGTCTTAGTGCCGCGGAGGTTGCAGGTAGAGATGCGATCCGCTGCAGCGACGCCTGTACGAGACTGTATCACTTGCGATCGCTGCTGACTCTCCCTGCGGCATCGGCTATCATCAAGTGAGAATGTCCAGTACGCTTTTGGCCAACGCTTCAGCCTCACGTTCTTCTGCCCGTCATGGCTTTCAAACGGACGATGCCCGCCTGCGTCCTGTTGCCGAAAAAGTGCTTGCCAAAGAACGGCTGAGCTTTGAGGACGGAGTCGCGCTTTATCGCTCGCCGGATATTCTGGCAATTGGATGGTTAGCCAATCATGTACGCGAGCGATTGTGGGGCGACACTACGTTTTTCAACGTAAACCGCCATATCAATCCCACGAATGTTTGTGTTGCGGCCTGCCGACTGTGCGCGTTCGGGCGAAAAAAGGATACCAATGGCGCTTACACCATGGCGCTCGATGAAGCTTGGCAGACTGCAGCATCTGGATACTCGGAGGCGGTTACCGAGTTCCACATCGTGGGAGGATTGCATCCCGATCTGCCATTTCAGTATTTCCTGGATCTGATTGCCGGGCTGAAGCAGCGCTTTCCGCAAGTTCACCTGAAGGCCTTCACCATGGTCGAAGTGGCTTTCCTGGCAAAGCGCGCAAAGCTCACGATTCGCGAGACGCTGGAGGCACTTAAGGCTGCTGGGGTAGATTCTTTGCCTGGTGGGGGCGCCGAAATATTCAATGACCGCGTACGCCGTGTGATCTGCGATCACAAGATTGACGGCGATCAGTGGCTTGACACTGCCCGTACTGCTCACGAGCTTGGGCTCAAGTCGAACTGCACGATGCTCTACGGACACGTTGAGAATGAAGAGGATCGCGTCGATCATTTGGTGCGCTTGCGCAACCTGCAGGATGAGACGCACGGCTTTCAGACGTTCATTCCGTTGGCGTTTCATCCAGACAATACGCCCCTTCAACATTTGCCGAAGACTACCGGCATGTCGGACATCAAGCAGATTGCGATCGGACGCCTGATGCTCGACAACATTCCGCATATCAAGGCGTACTGGCAGATGCTCACGCCGAAGATTGCGCAGATCTCGCTTCGTTTTGGCGCTGACGATCTGGATGGCACAGTGATCGAAGAAAAGATCTACCACGACGCCGGAGCTACCACGCCGCAGGGCATGAGGCGGCAAGAGTTAGAACGTCTGATTCGTGAAGCCGGACGCGTTCCCGTGGAGCGCGACACCTTGTATCGGCCCGTGGTACGTACAGAAGACTCGTTCACGGTCGCGGTGTAGTTACGGAGTAGGGCAGGCCGGGCGAATGCCTGCAACGCCCAAAATTTTCACGAGGTCTGCAAGTCGATAGCCCGACACACCAGAACTCCGCCGCGTTTTCTGCAATCCTATAGCCGCATTTCCGCGCGAAAAGTGCAACACATCTATTTACGGTTGCGTCTCACCCAGCAGGTGTAAAATCTGCGACAAGAAAAGGTTGAGCCCGGGCCGGCGCGCTTCGTGCCCACAGTGGTGGACTGAGCTGGCTCTCGCGTGAGGCGTAAATGAACGTCCACTTCAGCTACAAAGCCTCGAAGAAGACAGACACAGAGCGAGAAATCAAACTACAGACCGAGAAGCTCGCCAAACGCCTGCAGGTGTTTCGGCCGGACCTTGTGCATCTGCACGGAATTGTCGCCGAGAGTTCAACCAAAGGCGGAGGCATTACTGTATCTCTCAACCTGCGCTTGCCTTCTGGACAGATGGCCACTCAAAGCACTGCGCCAACCGCAGTGGGCGCCATTAAGAGCAGTTTCCACGACCTTATCCATCAGCTCAACGCGCATAAGGATCTGCTGCGCAATCGTCACCAGTGGCGCAGAGCCTCGAAGGAGCATCGCCGAGTGCCCTTCGAGGAGACGGTTGCTTCAGTTACGAATGGCGGACCCACTCCAGGCGTGACTCTCGCAAGCCGCGATATCGATCAATATGTAGCCACAGAGCTCCCTCGCCTCAACCGATTTATCGACCGCGAGCTGCGCTATCGCGAAGTAACCGGCCTGTTGCAACCCAATCTGGTAAAGCGCGAAGAAGTAGTCGATGAAGCGATTGCCACGGCCCTTTCCGGCGAAGAGCAACGTCCGGAGAAAGTGTCGGTTGAGCGTTGGCTCTACGGCCTAGCCCTAAGTGCGATCTCGGCTGTGGCCTCGCGCAATGGGGAGGAGACCGGAACCGTGCACCTCGAGTTGCCCGCAGGGAAGCCCAATGTGAGCGGCACTGACGATGCCTACCTGCAGTTCCATCAGCCTGACGATCGGCTCAGCACCGAAGACGTTTTGCCGAACCGCGACATCAGTACTCCCGAAGCCGTAGCGCTCTCGGACGAATTTATCGATCAAGTAGAAAAAGCGCTCACCGGAGTTCATCCACAACAACGTGAGGCCTTTACTTTATTCGCCATCGAAGGCTTTACTGTGGAGGAAATCGCCGAGGTCTCAAAGCGCGATCCAGGAGAGATCAAGAAATCCATTAAGGCTGCTCGCGATCTCGTTGACCACAAGCTTCCGAATGGGAACGCTCTCAAGAAGCATCTGCTGAACAGTTCGCAGGTTGCGTAAGGCCGCTGGCTCCTAGCCACTGGCTGCTAGCGAAACCCAAAGGCAAAACCAACACCCACATCCCACGCGGATGAACACGGATTTAACGGATTCACGCGGATTGTTGGGGGGTTGAAAGCCGCGGCTTCGCTTGTTCCTGATTAGTGGGAAGTCGCCGCTGACTAATCGCTAGACGGGCACACCCTCGCTAACAAAAAGCCGGAAACCAATCGCTAAACCAGCAGACCACTTGCGAGTGGCCACACCAAGTACGAAAAGTGAATCACCCCAAAAAATCCGCGTGAATCCGTTAAATCCGCGTTCATCCGCGTGGGATGTTGATGTTGGTTTTTGTTTTTGCCAGCAGCTAGCAGCCAGTAGCTAGAAGCCAGCGGCTCGGTTATCCTTGTCGGTTTCTCTTTCCTGGAGGACCGTGCATGGGCGTTTCCCGCAGGCAGTTCCTTTCGAATGCCGCTGTTACAACTGCATCTCTTGCCATCGGTGGCGACGCAATCGTTCAAGCTCAAAATGGGAATCAGTCTTCGACACAGTCGTCCCAGTCCAGAGAACTGCCTAAGCCAAAACAGCCAGTAATCATCACCAAGGTCACCGGCAAGCAATCCATAGATCAGGCCTGGCAGATGCTGAAGGATGGCCAGGACACGCTCGAGGCAGTGTTGCTGGTCTGTAAGGCGCAGGAAGACGATCCCAATGATCAAACAGTCGGACTCGGCGGGCTTCCTAATGAAGAGGGCGTTGTGGAGCTTGACTCCTCTTGCATGCATGGTCCCACGCGCAAAGCTGGGTCAGTGGGAGGAGTAAGGAATATCAAGAATGTTTGTTTGGTGGCGCGCGATGTGATGCGTCACACGGGACACGTAATGCTCTGCGGAGAAGGCGCGGAGCGCTTCGCGGTGTCAATGGGACATCCGCGCGAGAACCTATTGACGGAACCCTCCCGCAAGATGTGGCTTCTGTGGAAGGAGACCAATTCAACTCAGGACTGGTGGGGACCGGGTCCTGATGACACCCGCTGGAAAACGCCTGAATCGCCGCAAATCACTCTGGAGCGCAAGCGGAAGAAGCTGATCGAGATGGCCGCTGACTTCGGACTCGAGCCTGAGCTGCGTGAGCGAGCTGCAGAGTACATCTTGTTCCCACCGACCGGCACGATCCATGTCTCGGTAGTGAATGAAAAGGGCGAGATGTCTGGCGCCACCACGACGAGTGGTTTGGCATGGAAGCTACCTGGCCGGCTTGGCGATTCGCCCATCATCGGTGCGGGCTGCTATTGCGATCAGGATGTAGGTTCAGCAGGCGCCACTGGCAGCGGAGAGGAAAACATCAAGGTGGCCGGCGCTCACACGATTGTAGAGAACATGCGTCACGGCATGTCGCCGCGAGAGGCAGGAATGGATGCGCTGCAGCGGATCGTGCGCAATTACGACCACGACATGAATCGTCTCCGCTATGTAGAGATGGTGTACTACATTCTTCGACGCGACGGTCAATATGCAGGCGTCAGCTTGTGGAGCAATAACCCCTCGGGTAAGCCCCTGCGCTTCGCTGTTCATGATGGAACCTCGCGCCTGGAGCAGACGGTGGCCTTACTGCAAGGAAATTCGATCTCCTGGCCAGCAGAGCCGAAGCCTGTTGAGGAGAAACGCTGAGCAATCGCAAAGATCTTCCGCTCTCCGGCAAGTCCGCTCTGGTCACGGGCGGGGCACGTAGGATCGGCCGCGAGATAGCACTTACACTGGCTCGTGCCGGGGCAGATGTCGCCCTCACTTATCTCAGTTCACCGCAGGAAGCGATCGAAACCGCGGCCCAAATTAATGCTCTCGGTGTGCACGGCGTCGCCGTGCGCTGCGATCTGCGCGACGCAAAGGCGATCCCCAACAGTGCGCGACAGGCGATAGACCAACTTGGGAAGCTCGACTTGCTCGTCAACAACGCGGGTGCGTATCAGACTCGAAGCTTCGGCGAGATTTCGGTCGAGGAGTGGGATCAGATGTTTGCCGTGAATGTTCGCAGTGCGTTTCTCATGACGCAAACATGTGCTCATGAACTTCGCAGCCGCCATGGCCGAATCATCAACATCGGATCGCTTGGCGGCATTCGCCCATGGGCCACCCATGCTCACTATTGTGCTTCAAAAGCGGCACTGCATATGCTCACCCAAACGTCGGCCAAGGCGCTGGCTCCGGACGTGTGCGTAAATTGCGTGGCTCCCGGCATGATCGATCAGGGCGAATCCGAAAGGGGAAGCGAGACCCTGAAGCATTTTGCCGAGAAGACTCCCATGCAAAGAAACGGCAACGCAATGGAGGTCGCACAAGGAGTCTTGTTTTTTGCCACGTGTCCAGAGTTCATTACCGGCCAGATACTGGCGGTAGATGGCGGACTGGGGCTGGCTTAGCGGCGGAGTTCATCGCTCCAAATGTTTTGCTTGCGCAAGTAGTGCTCCATGTAAGCGATAGGATCGGCGCGCTGACTTTTGAGGCGGTTTCTCGCCTCGTGACTATCGTTTTCGATGCATTGAATCAGTGTTGGACCCGCACCTCTGCGGGCCTTATCAATAGCCTCGTGTGCCACTCGGTAGACAGCGACTCCGTCACCGTGGTCTACCGGGATCGTGGGAAGATGGTGTGGTGTTGGCCCCGATTTGCGAACGTTTGTGCCGACCTTTTCCAGGTAGATGATGGGTAGACTCTGTTGCTGAGCCAACCGAACAGAATCAACTGCGCGAGCAATTTCACGCAGCGAAGCAAAGGCAATTACCACATTGTCTTGGTGCTGTATCCGATATGCGAGTGCGACACCGGCCGCAATCGCGAGACGCTCTCGAGAGCCATCTTCAAGCACACTCCACCCAGTCGCGGTGGTTTTCTCATCTGTTCCGTTAATTGAGGATTCATCGCAGGCAAGCTGACCGATATGTTGACTGGCAAGCGTTGCAACCGCGTCGCCAGATCGAAGGTCAATGACAGCCGCAACTTCGCACGCTACGCCAAAGTAGAGCGCTCGCCTCTTTCCCCTCGCGCCTTTCCGTTTCTGCTCGCAGGAGCTTAAGCGAACCATCAGCGTGTACAGTTGCTTCAGCTTCTCGGCGGAGATTATTGGAGGGTGATGCTCTTCTGGACGACTTACGGAGGTAGCGATCAAATGCGTCATCGACTGTTGTTCATCAAGGAGTATGAGGCTTCGATTTTAATGCAGCCGTGATTTGCCGGAGTGCGCGCCAATGGTTGTCGTTGGAGACTCTCTGCGCCACCGAATGTTTTCCTCAGTAATGAGGAAAAGTTTGTGGATAAGCGGCATGCGAGCTTCGGGAAGCTCGATGATTACTGTATAAACAGCAGCTTGCACATGTGCGTGTGCGAGAGATGGCAGTTTTGACAGTGGAAATTCAGCTAGCTCCATTTCTGCGATGAAGCTTCGACTCGACAAACTGCTGCTGGAGCGCGGTCTGGCTCCTTCGCGCGAGCGCGCTCAGGCACTGATTCTTGCGGGTCGCGTGCTGGTCAATGAGCAGAAAGTAGAGAAGCCGGGAATCTCCGTCGCAAGCGACGCTGCACTGCGCGTGCTCGGTGACGATCTTCGCTACGTGAGCCGCGGTGGGCTCAAACTTGAGCGCGCTCTTGCGTATTGGAAAATCGATCTGCACAGCAAAGTCTGTCTCGATGTAGGAGCTTCTACTGGAGGCTTCACGGATTGCATGCTTCAGCATGGCGCTGCCCACGTGATCGCCGTCGATACTGGTTACGGTCAAATCGATGCGCGGCTCAGGCAGGATTCACGCGTGACATTGCTGGAGAAGACGAACGCTCGCTATCTCGCCGCGGAGCAGTTGCCGCTGAGGGCAGATTTCCTTGCGATGGACGTCTCGTTCATTTCGGCGACCCTGGTAATTCCGGCAGTGGTCGCAGCGATCCGTGGCAAGAGCGCATGTATGAGCCTTGAAACTGTCGTGCTAGTGAAGCCGCAATTTGAAGCGGGACGGGAGTTGATTGGGAAAGGGGGCATCGTGCGGGATGAGAAGGTGCAGCTCGCAGCACTTGAGCGTGTGAAGCAGGCGGTCATCAAACTGGGCGGAAGCGACACTGACTCAATCGACTCGCCGATCCTCGGCACAGAAGGCAACCGGGAATTCTTGTTACACTCACGATTCGCCTGAGAGAATCGTTCTGCACATGCCCTCTGCTGCCATCATCTCCAAACCTAACCGGCCAGAGCTGAAGGAATTGGTTTCCGGAATTGTTGACTGGCTTGAACGGCATGGATACCAGGTTGTGCTTGATCTGGACTCCTCGAGCCATGTCTCAGGCTGCAAGTGTGCGTCGCGAGAGCAACTGCACAACTACAAGCTTGATTTTGCAGTGGTGCTCGGTGGTGATGGGACCCTGCTTGCGGCGGCGCGGGCACTGGCTCATGCCGAAGTGCCTCTCCTTGCCGTGAATCTGGGCTCTCTGGGATTCCTGACAGAGGTTCCCCTTGCCGAACTTTACGAGCATCTGGAGAGCATCACCAAACAGTGCTGCGTGGTTGACGAGCGCTCGATGCTTCAGTGCCGGCTCATCCGCGGGGAAAAGATTGTGCATGAATGCGAAGCTCTGAACGATGTCGTGATGAAGGCGACCGCCGCACGCCTCGCGGACTTCGAACTCACCATCAACGGCTATCACGTGACCAATTACAAGGCCGACGCGCTGATTGTGGCGACTCCTACGGGATCGACTGCATACTCTCTCGCTGCCGGCGGCCCGATCCTGGCTCCGGGTGTGAAGGCTCTGGTGATTACTCCGGTTTCGCCGCACTCCCTTACACATCGGCCCATTGTCGTCGAGGAGAGTTCCAAGGTCGCAGTCACTCTCTCTGTCGGGCATGAGGAAGGCTTCCTCACGACCGATGGACAGGTGAGCATTCCCATCCAAAGCGGAGATCGCGTGGAATGTGAGCGTGCGAAATATCGTGTGAAGCTCTTGCGACAGCAGAATGGGCAAAAGTTTTTCGATGTCCTGCGCACCAAACTGCATTGGGGAGAACGATAGGTTGTCTTCGTACTTTCGACCTTCTCGATCTCATCCGCTGCATGGTAGAGACGCAGCATGCTGCGTCTCTACGATAGTGATGGTTACCTCGATGCTTGCGCTGTTTTGGGGAACTCTCTTCGCGCAGGAGCATCCGACGGCCGACACGATCATCACTAACGCAAATGTCTGGACCGTGGACCGCAACCATCCCAAAGCGGAAGCGGTCGCAATCTTGAATCAGCGCATCGTCGCTGTTGGCACCTCGGTTGAGATGGATGGGTGGCGTGGGCCGCGTACTCGCATCATCGATGCTGGCGGGAAGTTGCTGCTGCCAGGTTTCAATGATGCTCATGTTCACTTCGTCTCCGGCGGCTTTCAACTCGATCAGGTGCAGCTCACGGACGCAAAGACTCGCGATGAATTCGCTCGGCGAATTGCTGCGCAAGCCAAGAAACTTAAGAAAGGTGAGTGGATCCTCGGCGGCGAGTGGGACGAGCAAAACTGGTCGCCCGCCGAATTGCCGACGCACGAATGGATCGATGCGGTTACTCCGGACAATCCCGTGTTCATCGAGCGGCACGATGGGCACGAGTCGCTCGCCAACGCGCTTGCGATGAAATTGGCGAACGTGACCGCCGAGACGAAGGCTCCGGCTGGCGGCGAGATTGTGCGCGATCCCCAAGGAAATCCGACGGGAATCTTCAAAGACGCCGCGAAGGCGCTGGTCGAAAAGGCGATTCCCGAACCGACACCGGCCGCTCGCATCCGAGCGGCCAAGCGCGCGCTCGAGCATGCCGCGTCTCTCGGGGTAACGAGCGTACAGGACATGGTTCCCACTTATGGCGACATTGAAGCCTACTCGGTGCTCGCTGAGCGCGGAGAACTCACGGCCCGCATCTATGTAGCTCCGACCGAAACTCGCTGGAGAGATCAGGCGAGGATCGGCGTTCGACATGCTTTCGGCTCAGACTTCTTGCGCCTTGGCGCGGTCAAAGGCTTTGCCGATGGCTCTCTCGGTTCGACGACCGCTTACTTCTTTCAACCCTACGTAGACGCGCCGAACACGCGCGGCCTGCTCTCCGACGAGATGCAACCCATTAGCGGAATGCGCGAGCGACTCACCGGAGCAGATCGAGCAGGGTTGCAGCTCTGTATCCACGCGATTGGCGACCAGGCGATTTCAACTGTGCTCGATATGTTTCAGGACATCCAAAAAGTCAACGGCAGCCGCGACCGCCGATGGCGCATTGAGCACGCCCAGCACATGGCGCCAAAAGACTTTCAGCGCTTCGCGAACTTGCGCGTGATTGCATCGATGCAGCCATACCACGCCATTGATGACGGGCAATGGGCCGACCGGCGCATCGGTCCGATTCGCGCCCGGACGACTTACGCCTTCCGAACGTTCTTGGACAATGGTGTGCGCCTCGCATTTGGCACGGATTGGACCGTCGCACCGCTGAATCCCATGATGGGCCTCTATGCTGCCGTTACCCGTGCCACGCTTGATGGTAAGCATCCCAATGGCTGGGTGCCTGAACAAAAAATCAAAATCGAAGAAGCCATCGAGGCCTACACCATGGGCTCAGCCTACGCAGAATTCCAGGAAAAGGAAAAAGGATCGATTACCCCCGGCAAGCTCGCCGATCTGGTGCTCGTGAGCGACGATTTGTTGAAGATCGATCCGCCTGCAATTCGCGACGCCAAAGTCGAAATGACCATGGTCGATGGCAAAATCGTCTACGGCGGGCCGCCGCAGTAGCTCGCCGGGCGGCCGAAGAGTGAAACCACGAAGGACACGAAGGAGCACGAAGAAAAAACTTAGGGACTCTCCTTCGTGTACCTTCGTGTCCTTTGTGGTTAGCTCTTGCCTCAGGCACGAAGTCGCGGAAATTAGGGCTTGCTTTCCTTCGAACCAGCTTCCAGTAGACGCTTGGTGAGAAGCACTAGGCCGATGATCTGAGTCCATTCTGAAACGATGTTCCCAACCACCTGTCCCCATTTGGAATTTGCTTCCATCGACTTGAACAGAAGTATCCACGCGATTCCTGTCACTACCAGGAAGATGGTGAGCGAGTGGTCGTCGAGAAAGCAGAGCACGCGATTCACCGGCTCCTTCCGTGGCTTGCGGCTCTCCGCAGAGCCCTTTTCGTACATGTGCTTGGTTGCGAGAACGGTTACTACGACGCCTGACCAATCCGCGATGGCGTTGCCGAAGAAGGATCCGAAATGGGTGCTGGGATCGGAGTAGATGTAGAGCACAGTCCAGAGCAGCACGATCGCCGCGGTCGTGAGGCTAAGCGAGTGTCGACGCAGAAAACTCTGTCTCTGACGATTCGTGGCAGGCATTTGTAAACGCAGATTACTTCAGAGCGTCTCGGAGTTGCTCGACTTCTTTACGAGAATGGAAATGCCGGCGGGAGCCAAGGTCGTTCTCGAGAATTCGGATGAGTTCTGAATCTGGCAGTGCACGCGTTATCTGTAGCAGGCGATCGAGTTCAGATCGGACGATAGCTGTTTCGCGTTCGTCAGCGTCCCGGCGAAAGGCTCGAGCAGCGGCAAGAAGCGAATCGTATTCGAGAGCGCTGTCCTCATGCAGATACCCGCGCAGGAAGTTGCTCAAAGCGGAGTAATCCGTGGGATCGATTTTGGAACGACCGCTAGTTCTCATGCAGGTTTCCAGCAGTCTGGATAACTGGTAAGTACGTAGTAGTCACTCGCGCTTACGAACTTCAAGACTGCCACCGCGTGCGAGCATGGGAACGATTGTGTCTCCCCACGCCTCACGCTTCTTCCGATCGGAGAGTTGCTGTCGTAATCGAGTACCAGATTGGAATGGCCGCCAGGCCTCTGCAGCCAGCGATCGATCTTTTCAGTGTTTTCGCGAATGGCGGCGGCGACTGCCATCTCCGCCGTCGCTCGGTCGGTGTACGAAGAAGCCGCCGAGACATCTTCGCTTTGAACCCGCTCGCGCAGCTCAGCGTCGGTCTTCCCCACATGACGCTGCAAAGTGTGCCCTCCGCGCCCTTCATCGCGCGTCAGGTCGTGGCGGTTACTCGCATCGAGCGACACGCGCTCGACGGGTTGCCTCGCGGGAACGACAGGTTCGTGATTTCCGGAGACCAGTCGAAATCCCGCATAACCAATCAGCAGCACGGTAATGCCCGCTAATCTCGTCTTTGTAGCTCTCTTCACGACAGCCATTGTAAGGCGCAAATCGATCTGTGTAAGAACCATCCGCTATTCAAGAACCCTCATCCAACCCTCCAGAGAAGAGGGCATGTATCTGCTACGTGTGTGGAGAGCATTCTTAAAGGCGTTTAAGGACGTTGACCAGCACCACCTGCTGGCCTTCGCCGGCAGTCTTGCCTACTACTTCTTCATGTCGCTGATCCCGTTTCTGATCTTCCTGGCCAGCCTGCTCGTCTACATTCCCATCCCGGGACTGTTCGACTACATTCTCGGCGGACTCTCGCACATGTTTCCTCCTGACTCGATGGCGATGGTTCGCAAAGTGCTCGCCGACCTCATAAACACGAACCGCAAGAGCTTCCTGTCATTCGGGATTATTGGCACGATCTGGTCGGCCTCGGGCGGCTTCAGCGCGATGATCGAAGCATTGAACGTGGCTTATGACGTGCAGGAGGGACGCCCATTCTGGAAGACTCGATCGCTCGCTTTGCTGCTAACGATTATCGTTGGAGCGTTGGTGACGATTTTGCTTTTCGCGATGTTCTTCGGCCCGCAATGGGGAGGAGCACTGGCGGCCAAGCTGCACCTGAGTCCTTTGTTTACCGCGAGCTGGTTTTATTTTCGCTGGGTGCTAGCCGCATTGTGCGCGCTCTTGTCGGTCGAGGTCATCTACTACCTGGCGCCTAACGTCGAGCAGCGCCACTTCCCGCAAACCATTCCCGGATCGGTAATGGCTGTCCTGCTGTGGGTTGGTGCTTCCTACGCTCTCGGCTTCTACCTTCAGCACTTTGCTCAACTCAGTAAGAGCTACGGCACATTGGGGGCCGTCGTAGGCCTGCTGCTATGGCTCTATGTTTCCAGCGCTGCGATCCTGATCGGCGCCGAAGTCAATGCTGAACTGGCGAGAGCGGTTGGCAAGGAGCCTCCGGTGAAAGAGGCGGTTGAGCCCGGGAAGGAAGAGATACCTCAGATTCGGCGCGCGAGTTGAGTCCTCGGGCATCGGCCGCTCTTAGAATGCAAGCGTGGTGTAGAAGGTCTCTCAGGCCTCAGCACAGCTCAAGATTGACGCGGACTCTTTGCGAGTGAATCTTTAGCCGCAAACCAAATTGCGGAGGCATTCTGATCTCAGTGCAGGAGGATATCGAGACGAGCATAGAATTACTGACTAGTTACTAGTTATTCTCTCGGGACAAGAGACTGTTTTGTCCCACGCGTTTCTCTTTTATTTTCAAGCTCTTAAGCTCTGTCCCGCTGTCCCGGCACTTAGGCTTGCGGGACACCGGGACAACGTCAAGATTCGTCGCGAAACGCAAATAAATTAGCGGCAGGAAGGATTACTAGTAAGTACACTCACGGAGAGACTCACGTGGTTGTTTCCGGCTCCCTTAGAACGAGGTGGTTAGCCTCTTCGAGCCCGATTGGTCAGCTCAGCAGAGAATCCAAGACTCGCAGATTTTCCTTTCGGGATGCTTAGCGACTTCCATTCGGCACCGCGAAAATGTTTTGCCAGCAGGATGATTTGACCAACGTGTTCGGCATAGTGCGTCATTTGACGGCTGATCGCTTCGAGAACCGTGTGCTCCTGTCCCCGAATTGTGACTTTTCGGTCGAGGTCTGCGGCAGTGAGCGGTTCAATCGCTGCGAAGACCAGATTCCATCCCTGATTCCACCAGAGCAACACTTGCTCGGGCGTGGTGGAAGAGTCCAGTAAGAACTCGCTGTCGCGATCGCGATTCGGCTTCTCGCCATCGCTGGTGAGGAAGTTGGTCCAGCGCGAGCGCATGTTTCCCGCCATGTGCTTCACGATGATCGCAATCGAATTCGCTTCTGGATCGATAAGTCGAAACCAATCTTCGGAGCGTAGCTGCGAGAAGGCGGTTTCGGTGCGGGTTTTGTAGCCACGGAAGGTTCGGAGTGCTTCCGTGAGGAAGGCGGATTTGGTGTCGGGCATGAGTGGTTGCTCCGAGGAAAGTCTAGAAGTGGTAGCGAAAAGCCCGGCCGAGGGCGGCCGGAACCACGTAAGCACTTCAGTTCGATTCTATCTAAAGCGAAAGAGCCTCCATTCGTGGAGGCTCTTTAACTTGACTACTGAGAACTGATCACTTCATCAAATCGAGCTCATATTCGACAGGAACTCGCTGTTGGCTCGAGTTTTGCCGAGTTTATCGATGAGCAGTTCCATGGCTTCCACAGGTGATAGCGGGTTTAGCACTTTGCGCAGTACCCAGATGCGTGCCAGATCATCCTTGGGAATGAGCAGCTCTTCTTTACGCGTACCGGACCGTTGAATATCAATCGCCGGGAATACGCGCTTGTCGACCAGCTTGCGGTCGAGGATGATTTCCATGTTGCCCGTGCCCTTGAATTCTTCAAAGATTACGTCGTCCATGCGCGATCCGGTTTCGACTAGCGCGGTGGCGATAATCGTCAGCGATCCGCCTTCTTCGATATTGCGGGCTGCGCCGAAGAAGCGCTTCGGACGTTGCAACGCGTTGGAGTCCACGCCGCCCGAGAGCACTTTTCCCGAAGGGGGAACGATGGTGTTGTACGCGCGTGCTAGTCGCGTGATGGAATCGAGCAAGATCACAACGTCGCGTTTATGCTCGACCAGGCGCTTTGCCTTTTCGATCACCATCTCGGCTACTTGCACGTGGCGCGCGGCCGGTTCGTCGAAGGTCGAAGAGATGACTTCGCCTTTTACCGAACGCTGCATGTCTGTGACTTCTTCCGGACGCTCGTCGATCAGCAGCACAATCAACACAACTTCGGGATGATTCGTGGTGACCGAGTTTGCGATCGCCTGCAGCAGCATCGTCTTGCCGGTGCGTGGAGGAGCGACGATCAGTCCGCGCTGTCCTTTGCCGACGGGAGTGAGCAGATCCATCACGCGCGCGCTGATGTTCTCGCGCACGGTCTCCTGCTTGATGCGCTCTTGCGGATAAAGCGGCGTCAGGTTGTCGAAGAGGATCTTGTTGCGGGCTTCGTCGGGCGACTCAAAGTTGACGGCCTCGATCTTTACCAGAGCGAAGTACTTCTCGCCTTCGTGCGGCGGACGAACCTGGCCGCTTACCGTGTCGCCGGTTTTGAGGTCAAATTTGCGTATCTGCGATGGAGAAACGTAGATGTCATCCGGACCGGGCAGGTAGTTGTAGTCGGGAGAGCGAAGGAATCCGTAGCCGTCAGGCAGGATTTCGAGGACGCCTTCTGCGAAGATGTGTCCTTCTTTTTCGCTCTGTGCTTGCAGGATCTTGAAGATAAGGTCCTGCTTGCGGAGACCGCTGGCGCCCGGGAGTTCCAGGGAGCGCGCGATGCGGGTTAGTTCTGTGATGTTCTTTTCTTTCAGTTCAGCGATGGTCATGATCACCTACGGGAGTTTTGCAAAGGGAGGTAACTGGGAAAAATTCGAGAAAAACTTCTGAAAACCTGCGAAGGATCCTGGGGGAAAGTTCGCCGCGCGGGCGCGCGGCGGAGGCTGCTTAAGCAGCCCGCCGCTGCGGCTCGAACGCTTCTTCAGTCGAACCCATTACTCGATCTGGGTTGTTTGCCCTGCCAACACGGCTCAGGACGTCATTCATCGTTTCCTGAACTCGGGTGTTGGGCTTGTGAAACTTGCGAGTGGCCTTCGAAGCCACCTGACAAAGGAGGTAACGGTTCTGCACCGTACCGAGAGCATCATAAATCAAATCAGAGCGCATAGTATTAGGTTTTTCCTTTCTCTTTTAAAATCTTTAGGATACATCGCCTTCTTACCACCCTCGCAATGTCCTACAGGAACCCAGGTAAGCAGTTGCTTACCGATTAGACGGCACAAAGGCCCAAAAAGTCGCGGATCTTACTTGTATTGACTGCGTGCAGCGGATTTTTCTTCCGGGGGAGAAACTCTAGCGCGCGATAGGAGATGCCAAACCAGCTTGTAGAGTTGCTCAGATCTAGCCAGGATCGTTGAAATCCTGTGCGAGAAGCCGTAGGGTAACCCCTCAAATAGCACCGGTCAAGGAAAATATTAGGGCGTGTAAGCGCCTGAAACCAGGGCGTAAACACCTAGTCATGCGGGCTTTCCTGCGCTCTTGACGCACGTTTATCCCTCATTTCGCGGCTCCAAGTTGCAGGTCTGGGGCGTTCCGTGACCGCAATCAGGGCTCGCTTGCGCCCATCCAACCGCGCCCCGCAGGCTCGATGGCTCCCCTTAAACGGGTTCAAAACGCGCCCCCTAGCACGTCTTTGTCACCCTTCACCCGCCATTTTCAGGGCTTCCAGAACAGTTTTGCGGCACTTCAAGCGCTGAATTGAGCACATACGAGCCGCTTTTGGGGACTCCGCGCGTCGAATTTGACGTCGCTATTGCCGAATTGCGCGGCGCTAAGGAACTAATTGCGGCGCGCTTTTGCCTGTAACCTTTACCGCCATGCTCGGTTTTCATCTCCGAAAGGGACGGATGTTCAGCCGGCGAGCTGAAGAGCAAGCCATGGCAACGGCGCAAATCGGAGTACCCAGGGACGCAAGCTTTGTTCCAACCCGCGCACCTGAAGCTCACGCGCATCGCGCAATGACCAATTCGCTTCCAGACGAAGATCTCATGTTGCAAGTGCGGGAAGGTGTCGGAGAGATGCTTGGCGTGTTGTTCGATCGCTACCAGAGTCCGCTGTTCAACTTCTATTGCCGGCTTACCGGCGATCGTACGGCGAGCGAAGACCTGGTTCAGGACGTCTTTTTCCGCATTCTGAAATATCGACAAACGTACAAGCCTGGCACTCCGTTTCGTGCCTGGATGTATCAGATCGCGCGCAACGCGCGGCAGGATTACCACCGCAAACATCCGCAGTCGCTGCCGTACGAGCCAGAGATGTCGCCCGCTGTGATCTCTGCCGACTCGGCTGACGCGGAGCAACAAGCAGCACTCTTGCATCGCGCGCTGCTGATGCTCTCGGACGAGAAGCGCGAAGTACTGGTGCTAAGCCGGTTTCAGGAACTCAAGTACGAAGAAATCGCGCGCCTGCTCGACTGCGAAGTAGGCACCGTCAAGGTGAGGGTTCATCGCGCACTGCGCGAGCTGCGCGGAATTTTCGAGAAGCTTACCAGCGCGAAGCTGCGGCCGCCGGACGCCGGCGAGAAGGAACTACTGTCATGACCTGCGAACATTTTTGCGAACTTTTGCCCGCGTACTGCGAGCAGCGGCTGACCTCCCGTGACACGGCCTTCGTCCGCGAGCACATGGAGTTGTGCGCAAACTGCCGCGCCGACTGCGAAATGTGGCAGAAGCTCGCCTCCCTGCCGCAGCAGGAGCCCAGCCCGGCGTCGCGTTCCCGATTTGAACACATGCTGAATGCCTACCAGGAAGGCCGCTGGGAAAAGGGTGGAAGAGGAGAGCGCGCCAATTGGTGGACAGCCTGGTGGCGCAGCGCCTTCGCTCCTCCGCTCGCGAGCGCACTTGCAGCCTGCCTGTTGCTGGTTGGATTCATCTTCGGCGAGCACTACTCTTTGTCGCATCAGCCGAATAATTCGCAAATCGCGTCGATGCAGGCTGAGGTAACCACGCTTCGGCAGCTCGTGGCACTGTCGCTGCTGGAGCAGCAATCGGCCAGCCAGCGCTTGCAGGGCGTGAATTACAGCACGCAAGTCGAGCGTCCCGATCCGGAAATCTCCGCGGCGCTGCTGCACGCGCTGCGATTTGACAACAGTGTGGATGTGCGTCTGGCCGCGCTCGACGCGCTGAAGCGATACAAGGACGATCGCCTGGTCCGTGCTGGACTGCTGACAGCATTGCAGGATCAGCAGTCGCCTCTGGTGCAGATCGCGTTGATTGATCTCTTCGTCGAGATGCGTGAGCGCGACGCTAAAGACCGTCTGCGACGCATTGAGCAGGACACGAAGGTGAATCCGGCGGTACGGCAGAGGGCGCAGTGGGGGATTCAGCAGTTGGGGTGAGCGCAAGGTGTAGGGAAGGGCATCGGCTTTAGCCGTGCCGTTTTCGGGTGGGAGCCCCTGCTTCAGCAGGGGGAGGATCGGACTTGCAGTCCGATCCGAACGATGAGGGCTTTACGTTTCCATCGGGCTTTAGCCCTGGGCAGTTGCGTGGGCCAGCGCTAAAGCGCGAAGACTTAGTTGCTCTCGTCCTTACAGGGCTTAAAAGCCCTGGCCCGCATAAATGCGAGCGCTCCCACCGTGACAGGGAGCTAATGAGTTTGAGAGGAAGTGGGCATGACACATCACCGACACATCCAGCGCGTGGTCATCAGCATTGCTGTCGCACTCATGCTGAATAGAGCCGGACTCGCACAATCGCCGCGACCCGAAGTTCGTGCGGAAGCTCGTATAGAACCCCGGGTGCGCCCACATCCTCATCCGCATCCCCACATTCACGTCAACGACTGGGAAGAGTCGGAGCTGACGGTCACAGAGCAGGAGACGATCAACAAATCCTACGCGCTTCCCGTTGCGGGAGAGCGACGCAGCGTGGTCGTCGACAACATTTGGGGCTTCGTACACGTCACCGGCGGATCTTCCGACCAGGTGCAGCTTGTGGCCAAGAAGACGATCCGCGCCGAGTCGAAGGATGCGCTGGAGCTGGCAAAGAAGGAAGTCACACTCGACATCACGCAGCAGGGAAGTCTGCTCAAGTTCTATGTGAATGGTCCATTCCGCTGCCAGTGTAAGTGCGATGGCTGTAGCGGTTGCAACAGTTTTCGCGATCACCAGGGCTACATCGTCAAATACGACTTCGAGCTGCAGGTTCCCCGCGACGTCGATCTCACGGCACATACCGTTAATGACGGCGACGTCATAGTGAAAGACGTTTCAGGACAGTACTCCGTCCACAACGTAAACGGTCCAATCGAGATGACGAACGTCGCCGGCTCAGGCACGGCCAAGACCGTGAACGGGGAACTGAAGGTGTTCTTCAGCGGCAATCCGCAGACCAATTCATCGTTTGCGTCGTTGAACGGCGACGTTGACCTGTACTTCTTGCCCAAGCTCTCAGCCGATCTGCGCTTCAAGACCTTCAACGGCGAGGTCTTCAGCGACTTTCAGATGTCTTCTTTGCCGCCGCGCCAGCCCGAAGAAGAACGTACCAGCGGCAAATTTGTATTCCGCGCGGACCGCTTCACCGGAGGACGGGTAGCTGCAGGCGGTCCGGAAATAAAAATCGAAACTCTAAATGGAGATATTCACATTCGTGAACGTCATGACTAATAAATTCATCTCATTCATTCAATTTGCAATCATCGCAGTTCTTTGTGCTCCGCTAACTCTTGCGGCGGCTGCAGTTGCGACGAGCAATCCCGATCGCGTAACGGTTCCGCTCAGCGATCCTACGCGGCCGGCATTCATCAAAGCTCATCTGCTTAACGGTGGAATCACCGTGAAGGGCTATGAGGGCAAAGAGGTCATCGTGGAAGCTCGAGCGCGCGACTCTGAAGAGAGCGATAAGGAGAGCCGCGGCATGCGTCGCATTCCCATCAATAGCACCGGACTTGAAGTCGAGGAGGAGAGTAACAAAGTGAACATTGGCGCGGCCTCAACCCAACGTGCCATTGATCTGACCATCTCTGTCCCCGTGCGTTCCTCGCTCAGTTTGCACACGGTCAATGACGGCGACATTTTGGTATCGAACGTCGATGGGGAACTCGACGTGAACGACGTCAACGGCGAAGTCACGCTAAGCGGTGTTTCAGGAACGGTCGTGGCCCATGCCTTAAATGGGAAAGTGCTCGTGACCTTCAATCGCATCAACCCAAGCAAGCCGATGGCGTTCAGTTCACTGAACGGCGATATCGATGTGACGTTTCCGCCCGATCTAAAGGCAAACGTGGTGATCAGCTCCGACCGTGGCGAGGTCTACAGTGACTTTGATGTGGTGCTTGCAGCACGCGCTCCACAGCAGCAAACTGCAGAAGACAGTCGCGCAAAAGACGGCCGCTACAGGGTGAAGATCGACAAGAGTGTGCGTGGAACCATCAACGGCGGCGGCCAGGAGCTTCAGTTCCGCAACTTCAATGGCAATATCTATATCCGTAAGGCCGGAGTGAAGGCGCAGTAAGCGTTGTCTAATAAGTACTAAGTAACGGAGCGCCGGGTGCCTTCGCCCGGCGGGCTTCTCATCCCTTACCCAACATGACCGCCTCCTGCTCACATTCGCGGTGAGCGAAAAACCGCAGGGCTACTAAAACGCCTACTGGAACCAGCCACATCTCTTCCCGTTGTCATCTCTCCCATCTCAATTGCGATTACTAGAGAAGGGGCGATGCTCATTCGCCCACTTTCCCCCTGCCGGAGTCACCGGCCAGGAGGTATGAAGCATTGGAGAGTCAATGAAAGTTAGGAAGAGTCAATTTCTTTCGCTATTTTTGGTAGCGATCTCGATGGCCGCGATAGCGGTCACGCAACAAGATCCGCGGACAGCGGGTTCAGGCGTTAAGGCGTCCGGAGCGACGGGCGAACCGAAGATGGTGGCCACCTTTGCCAAACTGCCGATGAGTTTCGAGGCGAATCAAGGACAGGCTGATCCCAGGGCTAAATTTATTTCGCGCGGCAAAGGATACAGATTATTCCTAGGTAGGGACGGAGCGGAGCTGTCGCTGCGAAAGGTATCACAGGGCAATCGGAAGCTGGATCGAAGTGCGAAGCTCGAAGCTGGCAGTGCGCAGGCCTCATCTTCCGAGGTTGTAACGATGAAGCTGGTCGGATCCAATCGCGCAGCCGAAGTGAGAGGAGTCGATCGGCTTCCGGGCAAGAGCAATTACTTCATTGGGAATGATCCGAACAAATGGCACCGGAACGTGCCGACGTATGCCAGGGTGAAGTACGAAAGCGTTTATCCGGGAATCGACTTGGTCTATTACGGGAACCAGCAGCAGTTGGAATACGACTTCGTAGTGGCTCCAGGCGCAAACCCGAAGTCAATTCAGTTCAGCCTAGCAGGCCTAAATCCGAAACGGGAACGCTCCTCGAAGGACGGCGCCATCCGCATCGATGAAAACGGAGATCTTGTAATCCAAACGACGAGTGGAGATGTACGACTCCTTAAACCCGTCGTCTATCAAACAGCATTGAAGAACCAAGATGCCGGCGCTTCCGATCGGCAATCTTCCGCGCGTGACCGGCAGCTCGTGGACGGCCACTTTGTGTTGCTGGCTGCGAATCGGGTTGGGTTTGAAGTCGGAGCTTACGACAAGACACGTACGCTGATCATCGATCCTGTGCTCTCTTACTCCAGCTATTTGGGAGCCAGCAACTTCGACTTTGGAATAAGCGTCGCGGCTGATGCTTCTGGCAATGTCTACGTTTCCGGCGCGTCTTGCACGACCGACCCGGTCAATGACTCTAGCGGATGTGATGCGACGGCGACCAAGATCAATGCCGCAGGTACTGCGGTGCTCTATTCAACCGTGCTCGGTGGCAGCGGCAACAACGATGATGCTACGGCGATCGCTTTGGACCCATTGGCAAACGTCTATGTCACAGGAATAACTTGCTCGCCGGACTTCCCGGTTACTGCCGGTGCTTTTAAAGCTACACTGGGCGGAACCTGCGACGCGTTCATCACTAAGCTCGACGCCAGCGGCAATACTCTTTATTCCACCTATCTCGGAGGCAGCAAGGGCAAAGACAACTTCGATGCGAGTGACGTGGGCACAGGCATCGCTGCGGACTCTACCGGAAATGCGTATGTGGTAGGCCAAACCTGCTCCACCGATTTTCCAACTAAGAACGCCTTCCAAACCTTCCAAGGCGGGCTGCTTCCTTGCGATGCGTTCGTCACAAAACTCAATCCAGCAGGCGGAGGTTCCGCCGATCTGCTTTACTCAACGTATCTCGGAGGCGCTACTGAAGAGGACCATGCCGAGAACGTCACCCTCGACTCCTCGAATCTCGTTTACGTCGTTGGCCAGGCTGGCTCACCAGATTTTCCAACAACCTCTGGAGCATTCCAAACCAAGCAGGGCGGCGTCTTCGATGAGTTCATCACGAAGTTTGACCTCACGAAGTCAGGTAAAGACTCGCTGCTCTACTCAACTTTCCTTGGAGGGAGTCTTCAGGAGCAAGACGCGGCCGGCATCGCTGTGGACTCGACTGGGAAGATCTATGTAACTGGAACCACGATTTCCAGTGATTTTCCGGTCACGCCAGGTGCCTTCCAAACGTCGGCGGTCGCCACCGGCGATCCCAATGTCGTAACGTTTAATGGCTTTGTATCCAAACTGAATCCTGTCGGTCAGGGCGCTTCCGACTTAGTCTACTCAACGTATTTCGGACAAAGTCGTGAGTCAGGGAACGCGATTGCCGTTGGACCTACGGGAAGCATCTACATTGCTGGAGATTCCTGTTCCGGGAAGCTTCCGGTTACCAACGATGCACTCCAGAGCTCGCCTGGCGGTGGGCAATGTGATGGCTTTGTGGCGAAGCTGAATCCTGCGGGACAGGGCTCATCGGACCTCGCCTTTGCCACATATCTTGGCGGCGCAAGCGAGGACTTCGCAAGCGGCATCGCGCTTGACGGCAACGGAAACGCTTATGTGGTGGGGGAGACTCAATCCAGCAATTTCCCACACACTTCAGATGCGCCACGCGGAACTCTCAGCGGCAACTCCGACAGCTTTGTGGCGAGAATCCCGATTGGGAACTTCTCAATTCCACCTATCTCCACAATCACCGTTGACGTAGGCGGATCAGGGAAGTCGTCCGTCACGGTGAATTCCAGCGGTGAGTTCAATGCTCCGGTGAATCTGAGCGTTTCCGGTCAGCCGAGCGGTGTGACTGCACTGCTGGATCCGAATCCGCTTACGCCGTCGGCAGGTGGTTCACAGTCTTCCAGTTTGACGGTGAACCTGGGCCTTGCCGCCACTCCCGGCGCATTCAGCCTGCACGTTAAGGGAGACTCTGGCCTGCTGACGCACTCAGCCTCGGCGCAGGTCATTGTGCGCGCTTCAACGGAAGGAACCGGCACGGTAATTGACGGAATCACAGCTGCGGGCTGCATCGACAATGCGGGCATTAGCGGGGCTTTGATCAACAAGCTCAACCAGGCACAAAGCTCTATCGACGCAGGACAAATCCAGGACGCCATCAACACGCTGAGCGCCCTGCTCAACCAACTCCAGGCCCAAAGCGGGAAGCACATCCACTCTTCGTGCACGGTGAACGGCCAGACGTTCAATCCGGTCGACGTGCTGTTCCAGGACGTGCGCGCCATCCTCGCGAGCCTGAAAGTGGCTAACACTCCGAATCCCGTCATGGGTTATGTCGTAAACGGCAGCAACGCTGGTGTCGGTGGAGTCACGGTGAACATCCTGAACACGCTCGACACGGCGACTTCCGATGCCACTGGCTTCTACTTCTTCGCTAACACCGGAAGTTTGTCGGTGGGCACAAGCTTTACGGCTCAAGTCGCAGGATTCCCAGCTGCTTCCCAGAGCTTCACATGGCAGGGAAGCACGATCACCCTTCCCAATCTCGTAGTAAACAGTAAGTAAGAATGCTGGGCTGGCGTGCGAACTCACAATCCGCGCGTCAGCCTGCCTTTCCCGCGCCCGCTCACGCACCCAGGCGGCTACCGCTGCCGGTTCTGCACTCTCATCAGACGCGGACTTCCCGGTTATTCTCCTTGACAATCTAGGAGAGAAGGGCGCACCATTCGCTTCCTAGACCATCTAGGAATGACGGGAGGCAGCTCGTCTCATGGGCAAGCAGCAAGACGTGCTTCAGGGCACGCTCGACATGTTGATTCTCAAAGCGGTTTCGCTCCAGCCCGTACACGGCTATGGAATTCTCCTGCGCATTCAGCAATTGTCGAAGGATCGTTTGCAAATTCAGCAGGGATCGCTCTATCCCGCGCTCTACCGCCTCGAGCATCACGGCTGGATCGCTTCGAAGTGGGGTGAGAGCGAGAATAACCGCAAGGCGAAGTACTACCGTTTGACTGAAGAGGGACGGCGGCAGTTGCAGGCGGAGACGGACAACTGGAAGCGTCTGGCGGGAGGAATCGCCGGCGTGATGAAAGCGGTACCGGAGGAGTCATGAGCCTGGTATCGCGATGCAAGTCTTTTCTGGTCTCGGTCCTGCGCCGCAGGCGGATGGAGCGGGAGATGGAAGCGGAGCTCAACTTCCACCTCGCCAGTTACACGGAAGACTTGGTGCGCTCTGGCGTTGCGCGAGACAAGGCGGAGCGAATGGCCCGGATCGAGTTTGGTCCGGGTGAACTTCTGAAAGACGAATGCCGCCAGGCGCTGGGCCTGCGGTTGCTCGACGAAACTGGACAGGATATTCGCTACACCGCGCGAATGTTGCGCAAGAGTCCGGGATTTGCGGCGACCGCCGTCTTCACTCTTGCAGTGGGAATTGGCCTGAACACTGCGATCTTCAGCGTCGTGAATCAATGGGTGCTGCACCCGCTGGCCTACCCGAACTCCGATCGTCTGATGGCGATTTGGACAATCAATCCGAAGTACCACGGGCTCACCAGCACTTCGGCCGCTGATCTCTATGACTGGCGGCAGGCGAACGCCGCTAAGAACGAGATCTTCGAAGAGATTTGCGGTTGGACTGCTTCCGTAGTCACGTTAATCCGCGAGGACGAACCGAAACAATTTCGCGGGGCGCTCGTGAGCGCGGAGTTCTTCCGGATGCTCGGTGTGGCGCCACAGCTCGGACGCGACTTCGTGCCGGAGGACGATCAGCCAGGAGCGCCACCGGTTGCACTGCTCAGCGACGGATTGTGGCACGACTTGTTTGGAGCCGATCCCGATATCGTTGGGACGGCGATTCCAATCGATGGCACGAAGACGACGATAGTCGGGATCATGCCGTCGGGCTTCCACCTTCCCGTAATGGGAAGAAACAGCCTCTGGATGCCTCTGGCACTGAGCGCAGCGGAGCGCGCAAATCGTGACCGCCTCTACCTCAGCGTGATCGCCCGTACCAGGCCAGGAGTGGATGTGGCGCGCGCACGCCGGTATCTCAGCACCGTCGCCGATCAACTGGCAACCGCCTATCCCGTAACCAGCGCCGGCAATAGCATCACGCTCACAACCCTGGCGGACGAGCTTGGAAGAAAGATCGGCAAGGAGCCGATTCTTTTCACTTTTGCGCTGGTGGGATGCGTTTTGCTGCTCGCCTGCGCCAACGTCTCCAATCTGATTGTAGGTCGGGCCCTGCGGCGGCAACAGGAGATGGCCGTGCGCCTGGCGATGGGAGCCGGGCGATTTCGTCTGCTGCGCCAGCTTCTCACAGAAAATCTCGTGCTGTTTCTCCTGGCGGGCGCACTGAGCGCGGCTTTCGCGGTCTGGGGTGTGCGCTGGATAGAGAACTCGTTATCGTACGAAGTCCGCGGATCTCTTCCGTATATGGGCGCGCTACGCGTGAACATGCCGACGTTGCTGTATGCATTCGCCGTCGCCGGGTTCACCGGAATCGTCTTCGGGTTTGCTCCCGCCCTTCATTGCTGGCGGGTAGACGTGCATCGCGGACTGAAAGGGTCTTCGTCGCAGGCCTCCAGTGGTGAAAGCATCCGGCTGAAGAGCTTGCTGGTCGTCCTGGAGATGTCGCTGGCACTGACCGTGGTGGTGGCTGCTGGGCTCCTGGTCAAGGGAATGACGAGAATCTACGCCGACGATCCTGGATTCAATCCCAGAGGACTCATCACTGCGCGATTGTTGCTCTCTGACTCGAAGTACACCGACCTGCATCGCGCGCGCGCGTTCTTCGACGACCTCGTCGAGCGAATCGGATCGCTGCCCGGCATACGAGGAGTCGCTGCCGCACAACTGGTCCCCTTCGATGGCAGATGGAGCGTTACCCCTTATACCCTCGAAGGTCAACCCGAGACCAGGGGGGCAGCGCGCTATGACGTGATCCTCGACGCAGTAACTCCCGATTACTTTTCCGTTATGGGAATCACGCTTCTTCGTGGCCGATTCTTTTCTGAGCAGGATAGGGAGGCTTCCGACGTGGTGGGAGTGATCAATCAGACCATGGCGCGCCGTCATTGGGCGGACGAAAACCCGATCGGCAAACGCATCCGGTTCGGGGGATCGCTCAACAAGGTGTTCACGATCGTCGGCGTCGTCGGCGATACGGAAGGACAGAGCGAAAACAATATTCCCCGGCCACAGGCGTATATCCCTGCGCACCAGTCTTCCGCCCGCAGTATGACGCTCGTCATACGGCCCGACCTGGGCACACAGTCGAATGCCATTCCGCTGTTTGCCGCGGTGCGCCGGGCTACAAGGGAAGTCGATCCCGGCCAGGCCGTCTACAGCCTTCAGACCATGGAAGACCTCGAGTCGGATTGGTTCAACCCGATTCATGTTGCCGGGCAGATGATGATGCTGCTCGGCGGAATCGCCCTCATCCTGGCGGTAACCGGAATCTACAGCGTGATGGCATATGCGGTGGCTGCTCGCAGGAAGGAGTTCGGAATCCGGCTCGCGCTCGGCGCTGCTCCGCGCGATCTGCTTTCCATGGTAGTTGGTCAGGGCATGAAGCTCGCCGGTTTGGGGTTCGCGATCGGGTTGGCGGCGTCGTTAGCCGAGACTCGGTTCATGTCGATGATCCTGTTCCACGTGAGTCCTACCGATCTGCCGACTTTTACGCTCACAAGCGTTTTGCTGCTTTTGGTTGCGACGCTTGCCTGCTATCTGCCGGCTCGGCAGGCCGCGAGCGTCGAACCGATGCGCGTGTTGCATCACGAGTAGATCATGCGTCTCCTCCCACTCGTCTTCGTGTTTGGTTTTGCTCTTGCGCTTTCTGCTCAGACGGCAGCGGCAGATGTCGAGACTCTGATGCGGAACGGCCACTGGAAGCGGGCGCGGCAAGCGGCCGAGGAGGATTATCGGGAGCATTCCAAAGACGCGGCGGCGGCCTACCGGCTTGGCCGCGTTCGCCATGCATTCCTGAATCTCGAAGAGGCGATCAATTACGGCGAGTTGGCCGTCTCCCTCGATCCGAAGGTGGACGCTTATCACCGCGCGCTGGGCGAGGCCTATGAGGATCAAATCGGCCATGTTTCATTGTTCAAACAGCTTGGCTATTCGCGCAGGATTCGCGCCGAGCTTGATGCTGCTTCCGCGATTGCGCCAAAAGATCCTGACAACCTTAACGATCAGATCAATTACCTGCTGTACGCTCCAGGAATTGCCGGCGGAGACAAGGGTAAGGCAGGGCAACTCGCCGGCGATCTGGTCCAGATCGATCCCGCTCGCGGCTATCTCGCACTCGCGCGCATTGCCCGAGAGCGGAAGGAGGAGGACAAGCTCGAGGGTTTCTATCAGGAAGCGGTAAAGGCGAATCCTCAGAATTACGAGGCTCGCCTGGCTCTGGCTACATTCTATTTTGAGCCTGCCCGTCGGAATCTGGCTCTAACGGAGCGGCACGCGAAGGCAGCGATAGAACTCAATCCCGATCGCATCGGCGGGTATCGCTGGCTGGCATCCGCGCTGGCATCGCAGCGGCGATTTGACGAAACCACCCAAGTCTTGTCGCGTGCCGAAGCCACCATCTCCGACGATCTCAGCCCGTATGTGTACGCAGGGCGAGCCCTGCTGCGAGACGCGATCGAGCTTCCGAGAGCAGAGAGCTTCTTGCAAAAGTACCTCACCGAAACCAAGGAGCCCGAAGCCGGTGCGCCGCTGTTGGCTGGCGCTCATTGGTCGCTCGGCCTTGTGTACGAGAAAGAAGGACGTTTGCCTGACGCGAAGAGCGAGCTTGAAACGGCGTTGCGCTTGAAACCAGACTTCCAGCCGGCCAGGAAGGACCTGGATCGTTTGAAGCAGACACACTGACCGTGTGCGAGGTGCCGGCGGCTCACGCACCCGGCGGCTATTCGCTCGCGAACTCAGACACGATCGACATCAGCCGATCGGAATTCGTGCCGCGTCTCGCGGCACGGTGGGAATTTAGCCCGGCACAAAGTGCCGGGTAGCATTTGGAAATCGGAGCCGCGGAGGGGCGGCACTTGCTATGCCACGCGATCCAAAGATATTCCGTGCTTCCGCAATAACGCGTTCCATTCCTCGGTAAAACTCATCCTCTGATGATGCTTCTGCTGATTGCGCCCTCGCCCGGCGTTGTTTATTTGCCGGCAACCCAACAACCCACGATCAATCTGAGTGTCTGAGTTACTTAGAGAGAACTCCGCCGCAGCTTCGTTGGGGAGAAGGGATATTCTCTTAATGGGAGGAGTTGTGAAAAGACTGTTTACTGTGCTCTTTTGGATTTCCTCAATGTCCCTGGTCAGCGGGCTTCATGCGCAACAACAGATCGATGCCCAATTCGGGATCAGTGGTATGAACGCGCCATCAGCTACTAACTTCGATTTGAACGACTTCAACCACTCTCCACAATCGCTTAGCGGTGGCGTGTACCCGAGCTTTGCTGCCGATTTTATTCTCTTCCGCAATTTTGGCTTCAACGGGGAAGTCGCGTGGAGGGCCACACGCGGCAACTATCAAGACGACCCCACGTCACCCTATCGGCCGATCTTCTACGATTTCAATGCGGTCTATGCCAAGAAGACTGGACGAGTTGGTTTTGTCGCCATGGGAGGAATCGGGGCGGAGAGCATTCGCTTTTACGGGAATTTTACTAATTGCAATAACTTTGGCCAGTGCACCAACTACGTGAGCAGCAACCACTTCATGGGACACGTCGGAGGAGGGTTGCGGTTTTACCTGACAAACTCTGTTTACCTGGCTCCCGAAGCGCATGTGTATTTCGTGCACAACAACGTTGAATTCACTTCGGCTCACGCTACACGCTATGGTGTGAACCTTGGATACACGTTCGGACGGTGAATCGCGGGTTTAGTTTGTGAAAACGAAACGGGCCTGCCGCCATTCCGAGGAATTAGAGCCAGATCATCGACAGGCTTTTCCTAACGCTTCCGCTTGCAGTCTTCAGGCTTCATCGGGACATGATCCACGATGAGGATTTCGCCTTCGCATTTCTGGCAGCTGCGCCAGGCCATGAAGGCCGAATCCTCGCTCATCCATGTGATGTTTGTTCCGCAGTAAGGGCAACGAAACGTTAGCTGCGCCATGAGCCACGATTGTAGGCGGCTTGACCTTCGCCTCCCATCAGCCTTTCGAGCACCTGCTGCGATAGCACCATAGCCTGCTCGTAGCTGGCGCACTTGACAAGATCAATGACTGCGTTGGAACCCATGCGTTCAATAATGTAGTACCAGAAAGACTCTACGCTTGTGTGGTGCAGCACGTGAGCAGTGTAGTTGCCCAGCTGGTAACTGCTCGGCTGCGGCTGGCCGGAATCAGGCACTGCATGAGGTCAGTTGAGCCCAGCGGTGCCCAACCGCGCTGAGTTATGCCATTGCGCGCCCATTTGACCTTTCTGCTGAGAACGCACGCAGAGGATACCGATCGATGCCTATGAGGCTGAGCAAGCCCCAAGCCACCAGGGAAACACTTCTTGAGGGCTCCCAGGCAACCAGAGTCACTGATTGTGACATCTCACTACCGCTTTGGGGGTCTGTCTGGCCGAGATGACTGCCTTAGTGCTGAGGAATGCAACTTGCAAAGCGGAAAGCAGAAAGTGTGTGGAACGTCAAACGACTTTCAGACGGGCTCGCCCGTTCCAGAGAACGGCTTTTACCGGGTCCGGCACTCGCAGCATCGTCTTCCGAAAGAAGTCACTCTCCTCACTGGCCAACCGTTCCCACGATGCTCAAAATGTACCGAGCCCGTCTATTTCGAGTTAATACGTTCCGCTCGGTTCCTGGGAATGAATGGAAGCCGCTTCCAGATAACTCTGTACGAGCTTCCTGAACTTACTGACCGGG
This sequence comes from Terriglobales bacterium, assembly GCA_035567895.1. Classification (NCBI taxonomy): domain Bacteria; kingdom Pseudomonadati; phylum Acidobacteriota; class Terriglobia; order Terriglobales; species Terriglobales bacterium. The sequence continues at coordinate 66,861 of DATMPC010000085.1, forward strand.
ACGACCCCTTAGCCGCTTGATCTCCGCCGTTTCCGCCCGCCAGGCGGATTCGACCAAGAGGGAGAGATTATGATGACCACCGACTTGAGAATTGCAGAGCTGGAGGTTTACCTCAGCCTTCAGTTGACCCGCGCTGAGAAGCTCAAGAGGCTGATCCGTTACGCAAGCGACCGGCACCTCAAGATGCAACTCCAGCAGGAATCGGAGAATTTATTCGCAGAGACGAAGCGCCTTCAGGAACACCTTGACGATCTGTCCAAGAGCTAGGCAGTCGATCCGACTAGCATGAACTCTAAATTTGCCCTCTGGCCATCAACTGAAGACGTGCATTATCTGCCTACGTTGCGACTGTTCTTTGACGGTGGCGTGACGAACGTCTACCGCCTGAACAGAAATGCCTGTGAATTTCGGACGAACGAAGGCCCGTGGCAAACGCTGGATGATTCAGACCTTGCCATTCACTTTCGGTTCAATACGGAAGTCGCTCGTTGGTTGATAAAGCACTCGATAGAAGCCAACCCCTATGGCGGAAATACGCGGTAGGGGCAAAAAGTTCATTCCCACAATTGGCCGTAGAGAACGGAAATGAAAAAGCCCCTGAAGCATCACATTACAGAGTTGAAGAAGCGCGTCCAGCAGCTTAGCCAAACTATGATGCAAGACCATATAACGCGCACGGAACGAAATCTGCTGGAAGCTGAACTACGGGTCGCGCAGCAGGCACTGGAACACTACGAGGAGGCCGTCAAGCTAGAGGCACAGCTACAGCGGCAGTAATGAAGGAATCAATAGTTCGAAGCCGCGCGCCGAATTTGTCGAGCCGGTCAATAATTTCTGATTTTTCACTTGATAGATTTCACAACGAGGATTTGCTGGCCAGGGAGCGCGAGGTTGCGCCGGTGAGACGCCAGCCATCTTATGTAAGGGATCTATTCGCGTAAGCGATCTATTCGCCCTCGGAAGGTTCTTTGCGCGGGTGCCTTTCGCGGCAGTGCTTCCGAAATCCTTCTTCGTTTGGTGGAAGGAAAAGGTTTTCGCACTCTCTACACCAACCCTGCGTTGGTTCGCCTACCGCTTCAATTATTTTCCACTTTGCCATGCGAGAGATTGCCACATGGCTTCCGGCCTGTCGTTGCCCGAGGGCAACAGAAAAACTTAGCCAACAGAAACCTAGTCTCAGTCTCCCCCACACGCGCCTGTGCGCCCATTTGACCTTCGCCTTGCATTCGCCTAGCCTGTTGCGATGGAAGTGGGCGGCTACAAGGACGTTGCTGATTGGCCGAAGATGGGGCCCTCACTGCTGATTGCCACTGCGCTTATCGTCGCTATCCGGACCGCGAAATGGTCAGCAACAATCGATGCAAGAAACAGCAATTGCGAGCTGGACAAAGAAATCGACTTTGCCGCGAACCTCGCCCGGCGCGTTCTCTCAACGCTCATGAAGTTGTCGCCTTCGATTTTCCCAAGCAGGAAAGAGCCCTGGTACAAAGCGACGAATGAAGATCATCCGGAGTGAGAATCAAATCGGGAACGGGTTGCCTACTGTCAGAAATATCAGTCAAAAATTGTGCATTTTTTTATATTCCTATTCTGACTCTTTGCGTTATCTTGTTTGCTCGTTGTATTAAGGCAAGCCACCATGCTGATAAAAATAAACGGACAGCCGCAGATGTCTTTTGAGCAATTCGAGGGAACTTTCAGGCAGGTGTTTGGAAGAGACATGACCGGAGACGAGCGCCGGTGGATTCAGTTGGCGGATTTCCTTGACAGTCAAACACCTGGACTCGAACGACGAACTTGCATTGTAGTGACGGCTGTATTTCCCGATAGCGAATTTGCTGCGTACAGTCCTAAGCCTGCCGATCAGCCAGCCAATAACACCCAGCGAAAGGTTGCCGGACAGAAATAGATGCCGGGTGTTCAGGATTCAGGCCAACGGTATATAGCCGTCGCCTAGTTCGCACACGGAATGCGCGCGTCCTGTCCGCATTCAACCACCAGCCGTAAATACCAACCGCCCGGTTTGAAGAGATCCCATTAGCATGTTGCCACACAGACCGCCCTGCTGCCGCGGCCAGTCGACTTTCGGCACTTCGGCATTGCCTACCATTCAGCTGCTCGCGCGCTCTGATATAAGTCAGAATGGTTCAGCGACGTGACCTGTTCGTGACCTCCCCGAAGTGCTAGACTTTGGCCGATTGCTTCTAAGCACGACGCTGCCCTGGCGCAATGAGCAAGACCACTCATCCGTACGATCCTATTAAGTCGAGCTCCAGCACGCGCCCGTTACTAAACCGGCCTTGACTCTTTGTGGGCGGAGGCTACTTGAGAGAGCCAACCAAACGGGTTCTCGTGGTTGATGATTACGAGGCTTGGCGTCGCTTTATCTGCAATGCGCTCCGCGAACGGGCGGAACTTCAGGTTGTTGGGGAAGCGTCGGATGGTGCAGAAGCGATTCGGTTAGCGCAGGAACTAAAGCCGGACCTCATTCTGCTGGATATCGGACTTCCCACGCTGAATGGAATTGAGGCCGCTCGCCAAATCCGAGATCTCTCACCGGATTCCTGGATTCTCTTTGTGAGTGAACAACGCTCGCGGGATATCGCCGAAGCAGCATTGCGCGCGGGTGGGAACGGCTACGTGTTTAAACCCGACGCAAACCGCGACCTGTTACCCGCCGTGGAAGCGGTTCTTCAGGGCAAGCGCTTCATTAGCGCCGGCCTCGGTCAGCACAGTCTTGAATCCAGCGATCAGGGTCTAAGTCCTGCTCACCGCAAGAATGTTGTCATCCCATTGCCGTTACCGAACGCAAAGGTCCCGGGCAGACATGAAGTGGTTTTTTATTCTGATGATCAGCATCTTGTGGACCATGTTGCACAGTCCATCGGAACCGCTCTCCGGAACGGCAGCGCCGCAATTGTTGGCGCCACTTCGTCACATCTGGACAGCATTCTTGCAAGATTGCAGGCAAATGGTGTGGATCTCGGTGCTGCCATTGAACAGGGCAGGTATATCGCATTCAATGTCACCGACGCCGTTTCCACCTTTATGGTGAATGGCATCCTTGATCCGAATCGATTTTTAAAACTCTGGCGTGATCGCATTGCAACCTCCGCGAAAGCTACTAAGGACGAACACGCCCGTGTCGCAATTTTCGGAGAAGGTGTCAACTTGCTCTGGGCGCGAGGCGACACGGAGGCTGCAATTCAGGTGGAGAAGCTTTCGAATCAGCTCCTTGCCACATACAACGTAGATATCCTCTGTGGCTATTCGCTCAGGGACGTTCAGGACGGTATGGAAGATGACACCTTCCAGCGTATCTGTGCGGAACACTCAGTGGTTCACAACTGGAACTGAGTCATCCAGTCGGTTGTCACGAAATCAGCCAAACGTCTTGGGAAGCAAAGAATCCTGCTGAGACCGAACCGGCCTGAGCCGCCGCACAATCCTCGGGCTAGCCGGCTACGGCGCGTGTACTGGACTGTTCAGCCTGTACGGGGACATGAACGTTGATGGTTGTGCCACCCATCAGTTTGGAGTCGATGGCAATGGTGCCGTTCATCAGTCGAGTCCGTTCGCGCATGCTCACCAGTCCCAGTCCACCTTTATTGATTGCTGTGTGGGCATCGAAACCGCTCCCTTGATCTGCAACCGTGAGATGAAGCTGATCGGCCGAGTATCCCAGGTTCACCTGGAAGTGTCGGACTCGGCTATGCTTTGCGGCGTTGCTCACCGCCTCCTGCATAATTCGGAAAAGACCTAGAGAGACTTCCGGCGATATAACCTTCGGGATCTCGTCACTGCTGAAATCAATCTCCAGCGATTGCCGCGCCGAATAATCGCGGCAGAAGATCTTCATAGCCGCAACAATGCCTAGGTACTCCAGCTGGGGAGAGTGGAGTTGATGCGATAGGGATTGCACTTCCGTCGAAACCTCAACAATGCCTTCCCGGATGTCTGTCAGGCGTCGATCGATGTCGTTGGCGCAAGTGGGCAGATTGTCCTTTAAGGTATCGGTTTCAATTGCCAACAGCGCCAGGCGCTGGTTGATATCGTCGTGAAGATCTCTTGCAATTCGTGTACGTTCTTCCTCTTGAACAGCGATCAGCTTGCGACTCATGTCCGCCATGGCCTGCTCGGCCAGGCGGCGCTCGGTGATGTCGCGGTCGATCTTGGAAAAGCCGACGATCTTGCCGCTTGAATCCTTAATGGAAGAAACCGTCACAGAAACATCGACTCTTTTTCCGGACTTGGTGAGACGAACCGTTTCATAGTGCTCAATCCGCTCGCCCGCCCTTAACCTCTCCAGAACCTTCTCCTCCTCGAGAACTAAGTCTGGCGGAATAAGAACCGTTATCGGCTGTCCGACTGCTTCCGCCTCACTATATTCAAAAATATGCTGCGCACCTGCGTTCCAGCTGGTGATGAGCCCCTGGCAATTTTCCGAAAAGATAGCGTCAGAAGATGATTCCACAATAGCTGCGTGCTGGAACCGAGCCTCTTCCGCCAGCTTGCGTTCTGTGATATCCGCGATGATCCCGATCATTCGCGTCATCTTTCCGTGCTCGTCAAACAAGGCATGTGCCGTTCGCTCCAGCCAGATCACGGATCCATCAGGACGCAATATGCGATATGCGACTTGAGAGTCCGGGTCCTCGGGGGTCCTCTCGCTCACGGAAGCGTCGAGCCGGTCTCGATCATCGGGGTGGACTCGCTCCAGCCATTGCCGGCGAGTGTCGCCCGACGCTTCCTCGGGAACCAGGACCGTTTCGACTGCCCCAGCACGAGCGACCGCATCGGTAGCGACATCCCATTCATAGGCATACATCTTGCCGGCCTGGGTTGCCACTCGCAATCGCTGCTCGCTCTCCTGCAGCAGTTTCTGATTTTGCAGATAGGCCTCTATCGCAAGTTGCTTACGTACCATCCGTTCCCGTTCGCGGTGAGCCTGCTCGCGCTCTGCGCAAACAGCTGCCAGGGAAAGTCCCGTAATGGAAAGCACGCCGAAGAAGACGTCCAACAAGACGGCGTTTGTGAACGGGCCGTTGATAACGAAGGGCCCGGAGCCCAATGCAGTTTGTACTGTGGCAATGGTGGCGACCATGAGAATCGACAAAGACGCCCCGCTCGCGCCAAAACGAATCGCCGCCCACATGACAAATGGAAGAACCATGAGCGCTAGAACGTGCACTTCGCCAGTAATCAGCGGAGGATCGCCGAAGACGAACATGCAAACTGCGGCAAGTAGCACTAGAAGCGTGACCAGCTCTGCGAACTTGTCCCGATTGCGGATTCGCAGAAGAGCAGGGAAGGTCAACACCAGAGGGGTCATGAGCAGAACGCCCATCGCGTCTCCCAACCAATAGACCAGCCAGGCTGAACCGATTCCGGAGTACGGGCGTTCGTGGCTGGCAAAGAGAACTAACGTTCCAATCGACGCGCTCACAGCGGCGCTGCCCAGGGCGCCTATAACAATTAGCCAGAACGCATCGCGCAAACGCGACAGCGAACGATCAAACCTCGCAAGGCGGTGGAGAAGATACGCTCCGCTGAGAGCGGCAAGCGTCGCACCCACAGCTTGCCCCAGCGCAGTCGCGGCAGAAACGGGGCTCGACAGCGCGACTACAAAAGCTCCAACGAAGACTCCGACCCAGGCTCGATGTCCTAGCAATAAGATCGCAGCCAACGCGATCCCGTATGCCGGCCATACAGGTCCGAGATTGCTACTGCGAATGTTGGCGGTAGCCTGCCCGAGTTTGCCCGCGACAAAATATGCTACGAAGACAAGCGCGGTCTGAGCGAGATATCCTCCGCGATTGAGCGGGACGAATGCGCGATGCGCGACGACTTGAGCCACGAGGCGACTCCTAAAGCATGCTCAACGTGTTTGCCCCTTCGAACAAGGAATCGAAAGCCCCAACGGATCAGTGCCCGTCGGTGGTCACCATAGATAGTTACTAGGATTGAATCTTATACTCGCAACCGAACAAATTTTACAAGTGCAATCACACCTATGTGCATCGTTCGCTAATCTTGGGAGTACAGAAATCAGAAAGGACCGGTCACCCTTGGCCTCACTAAGCTGTTCAAAATAGCCCCGTGCAGGGCCAGAGCAGAGAAGCATCACTTGCTGCAGAGCTCCCTAAGTTCCTTAATTTCAATACAGTCTGGCTGAGTAGTTCCAATATAGGAAATGGCGGCTCAGCGGTTTGTCGGACTGTGCTCGACCCGGCGACAGGCGTCCGAAAGTGAACGCCATGTTAAGAGTGTGATCGGCCGCATATTGCCGGATCGCGACATTTTTCGCAGTCCGAGCGATGCATGCATCAATTTTGGCTTCGCAGCCAATTCTGAAAGCTTCCGGCCTGCCGCCGCTGGAAGTCGGTGCAGCCATCAATCCTCTCGATGCTTTGCTGGACAGCACGCTGTGCTCCTGGCGCAGGGTGATTCGCGAAGAACTGCTTCACATCGTCGCGCATCTCCGCTGAGCAGCTATTTCCCAGCGCGGACACTGCACCTGCTCCGCCGAACGAAGTTACTTTCTCTGCCAAATCTCCCCAGTGTTCTTTCAGATACTTCCAGGCAGATTCCCGCGATGCCCGGTTTGAAAGCAAAGCTCCAAAAAACCGAGGATAATCCTGCTGTCTTACCCTTCCTTGACCTACGAGAGCAATCGTACGTTCCACTAACTCAGGCGCTCTGAACCCCGCGAGCGCGTACAGATAGTGGTTGTATTCATCGCTGCTCTTGGCGTTAAAGAGCGCGTTCGTTAGCTGATCATAGAAGGTGGGGTCGCCGTTCTCGGCAGCAACTGTAAAGGCGCTTCCGCTGATGGTTCCGTCCACCGAAGTCGGATTCTGCATGTACTGCTCCACAATCCTGCGTGCAGCGGCAACTGCATCGGGATCCCCCGCCGAGCCGAGCGTTGCCAGCAAGTTCGCCCGCAAAGCCTTCTGTTCATCGGTGTCGCTCGCGCGAGCATCCCATCCAAGTGCCTTCGCCAGTGGGCCAAACTGTGCGCGCAGAGTCGCGTCATAGCGTTGATCGAGGCCATCGGCCACAAGCGAGTCGCCAATGTATTCCAAATGCCTCGCCAAAGATCCGACTACGTGCCGATTCTGTTCGCTAGGCAACCGCTGCGCGAGATCAAGAAAGTCTGCAACTGAGGTTCTACCGGCACGGGTGAGAGCCCACGCGTCCTCAACCAACGCGATGCGTTCGGGCACGTTCAGTTGGCGCTCGGCGGCATCGGCGACCTTCTTCAGCTCCTCCGGTGCGTAGGCCACGCGATAGTAGCCTTTCGCATCACGATTCCCGAACACCCAGTCGGCGCAGCTTGACGACGAGACCGTCTGTTCGCCTTGCGTCATCAGCGAGCAGTCACCAGCCGCGTTCTTGCTGGTCTTCGTGCAAATCGGGATCTGCCATGTCTCGTTGCTCGCCGTCTGCAGCCGCTCCGGGGAAACGAAAAAGCGCTGTTGTTTCAGGTCGAGTTTGCCGGAGCCATCACTGCAGGAGTTCGACAGGCTTAGCAAAGGAACGCCGGGCTGGAAGACAAACGTCGGCATGATCTTGTCCACCGGCTTGCCTGAGGCTTGAGCTTCGGCCTGCCAGAAGTCGGCGGAGGTAGCGTTTCCATTCGCGTGAGCCGCCAGGTAGGCGTTCACGCCTTTGCGAAACGTCTCCGGCCCAACGTAGGACTCCAGCATTCGCAGCACGGCGCCACCTTTCTCATAAGTGATGCCGTCGAACATCTCCTTAATCTCGGAGGACGTGCTCGGATTGCCGTGAATCGCGCGCGCAGTGGCCAGCGAATCGACGCCAATGATCTGTTGGGCATCTTCTGCGGCATCATCCTGGACATGCCATTCGGGATGCCAAGCCTCGATCGGTTTTCGTGACATCCATGTAGCAAATCCCTCATTGAGCCAGATGTCATCCCACCACGCCGCCGTAACCAGATCGCCAAACCATTGATGTGCGATCTCATGAGCAATGGTTACGGCCTGCGCACGCTTGCGGAAGACGGAGGCGTTGTTCTCGCCCAGGAGTAGCGCCGTATCGCGATAGAAGATCGACGCCGTGTTCTCCATGCCACCCCACTCGTAGTCGGGAATGGCGACCATATCGAGTTTCCCAAATGGGTACTTGATCCCGTACCACTGGTTATAGAACTGGAGGGAATGCGCAGCTACATCGAGCGCGAAAGCTCCGAGTTGCTTCTTGTCTGGTTCCGCACAAACACGAATCGGCACACCATCGACGGTCCGAGACAAACATTGCCAATCACCGATGGCCAAGGCCACCAGGTAGGTAGACATCCTCGGTGAAGTGGAGAAGGTGATTTTGTGGCGATTGGCGCTCGCGGGCTCGTCTTTCGCGATTCGGCCATTGGAGATTGCCGTGTCGTCCTTGTCGGCCATGACCGAAAGATCAAAAGTGGCTTTGAAGGCGGGCTCGTCGAAGCAGGGAAACATCATGCGAGCGTAGGTACCTTCGAACTGAGTAACCGCGTATTGACGACGCGCTCCCTTGCTGAGATACAACCCACGCAGGCCCTCGGTCAGCTTGCCGGAAAACTTCAGGTGGAGTTGGGCCGAACCGGCCGGAACAGATTCGGGCAGAGAAAGTCGCACCATCTCCTGTGGCTTGTCGTAGGTCACCGCAGCCTTCTGCATTGATCCCGCGGATTTAACCTCGGCTTCGGTGATGTCGAGATCGAGCGAGTTGAGAACGATTTCCTTCGTCGTCGTGCTCACCTGTACATCGATCGTCTCTTCGCCGGTGAAGATCTTTTGCGTTATGACCGGGTCGAGGTAGAGCGAGTAGTGGGTTGGGATGATGGTTTGCGGAAGGCGTTGAGCGAAGAGCGAAGTTGTAAGTAGAAAAAGGGACAGCGAACAAATGCGCTTCATATTTTGAAAGTAGAATCCCATATTGAAACTGTCATCCGTCGCGCCGCTGCGACCAACTGGACTTGCTCACCAATTCGGCTGTTGCGGCGCGGGGGATCCGCTGTTCGTTACCGTCACCATAAACAGCAGATCCCCCGAGCCGCGTTTGCTTCGACGACAGATTCAAATGCCCGCGGCGGCCCGAGGGATGACAGTCTCAAGGAGTGTTCAACATTTAAGTGCATTGATCGGGTTCGTAGCTAACGCTCCACCAGGGTGAATCCGAAATCGTCCCTGAACCATCACGAACCCCACTCACTCACCCAGCGAACAACTCATCCACATAGCAATATCGCCAAGCTTCTCCAGGCTCAAAGGAGCGAATTACAGGATGCTTCGTCGAGTGGTAGTGCTTCGTGGCGTGCTTGTTTTTAGACGAATCGCAGCAGCCGACATGTCCGCAGGAGAGGCACAGCCGCAGGTGTACCCAAATGTCCCCCATTTTCAGACACTCTTCGCACCCTTTCGAATTTGGTTTTGCATCGTGGGCTTGTTGGAGATGTTTGCAAGAATCAGGCATGGTCTTGAGTTCCTTAAAACGCGTCAATTCCCGTGACGTTCGCTCCGATGATAAGCGTGTGAATGTCGTGAGTGCCTTCGTAGGTTTTTACAGATTCGAGGTTCATCATGTGGCGCATGATGGGATAGTCATCAGCAATTCCATTTGCGCCGAGAATGTCGCGAGCCATGCGTGCACTCTCGAGCGCCATCCAGACATTGTTCCGTTTCGCCATTGAGATGTGCTGATGCTGGACTTTCTCTGCGTCCTTCAAGCGGCCAACTTGCAGCACCAGGAGCTGCGCTTTCGTGATCTCCGAGATCATCCAGGCGAGCTTTTCTTGGACGAGCTGGTGCGAGGCGATGGGCTGATCGCGGAATTGTTTTCGCAGAAGCGAGTACTGAAGCGCGGTGTCATAGCACGACATGGCTGCGCCTATCGCGCCCCACGCAATTCCGTAGCGCGCCTGATTCAGACACATGAGCGGCGACTTGAGCCCATCGGACTTCGGCAGCAGATTGCACGTGGGCACGCGAACATCTTGCAGCGACAAGCCTGAGGTCACAGATGCCCGTAGTGACCACTTGCCATGAACATCTTGCGCTGAGAAGCCTGGCCGATTCGTCTCCACCAGGAAGCCACTGATCTTGCCACCATGCTCTTCGCTCTTTGCCCAGATCACAGCAACATCGGCGATCGAGCCAGAAGTGATCCACATCTTCTCGCCGTTCAAAACGTATTCGTTACCCTGGCGGACCGCACGGGTTCGCATGCCACTGGGATTCGAGCCAAAGTCCGGTTCCGTAAGCCCGAAGCAGCCAAGCTTTTCTCCGGTTGCGAGTTTCGGCAGCCATTGCTGCTTCTGCTCCTCGCTGCCGAAAGCGTAGATCGGATACATCACGAGCGCAGATTGCACACTGACGAATGAGCGCACACCGCTATCGCCGCGCTCCAATTCCTGCATCACTAGGCCGTACTCGACGTTCGACATGCCAGCGCATCCATATCCTTTGAGGCTGGCGCCGAAGAGTCCCATTTCGCCCATCGGTTTCACCAACTCACGCGGAAAGCGTCCTTCGCGGTTGCATTCTTCGATGATGGGGACCAGGTTTTCTTCGATGAACTTGCGCGTGCTGTCGCGCACCAGGCGCTCGTCGTCGGAGAGCAGCGAGTCGAACTCGATGAAGTCAACGCCTTTGAATTTGAACGGAGGCATAAGGGAGATTTTGTGATTTGGTGATTTCGCGATTGGAAAATCACAGAATCACCAAATCATGAAATCACAAAATCGTATCAGACGCCGAAACCTTGGCTGCGAACAGATTACTCGCTCGGCTCGGAATGACAGGCGAGGCCTCGTTGACCCTCCCCTATCAGCGTGTTAATTTCAAAGGTTACCCAGCACGTTCTGGGCGTCACCTTCCGCACTGCAAAATAAGGAACACCGTTGAGTCCTACCGCCGAAGTAAATGCCGGATTGCGCAAGACTGCCTTGAACGCCGTCCATCGCAAGACGGGCGCCAAGATGGTCGATTTTGGCGGCTGGGACATGCCCGTAGAGTACTCCGGGCTGATTGCCGAGCACCTGGCGGTTCGCACCGGGGTTGGCGTCTTCGACGTCAGCCACATGGGCGATATCCTCATCCGTGGACCGCAAGCTCTGCCCGCAGTTCAGCACATCAGCATGAACGATGCGTCGAGACTCCAGTCTGGCCAGGCGCATTATTCCGCGCTGCTATATCCCGAGGGAACCTTTGTCGACGACGTAATCGTCCACAAGCTTGGCGAGAACGATTATTTGCTGGTCATTAACGCAGGAACCCGAGAAAAGGACGTGAACTGGGTGGGCCAAAACGTGCGCCAGTTCCGCTGCCATGCCGACAACCTGAGCGACTACTACACACAACTCGCGATTCAGGGCCCGAAGGCCGTGGATGTGCTGCGCAAGCTCACGAACGTTGATCTTTCCCCGATTAAGAACTATTGGTTTACGTACGGCACGGTCTGCGGACTGCCGAATACGATGATCGCCCGCACCGGTTATACCGGCGAAGACGGATTCGAGATCTATATCCCCTCTGACGAGCCGACCAGCGAGCGCGTGTGGTATGAGGTGCTTGGAGCAGGCAGAGAGTTTGGAATCCTGCCCTGCGGTCTTGGTGCCCGCAATACCCTTCGCCTTGAATCGAAGATGGCGCTTTACGGTCACGAGATCTCCGACACGATTAACGTCTGGGAGGCTGACCTGGGACGCTACTGCAAGATGGAGAAAGGCGACTTCATCGGCCGCGAGGCTCTGGAGAAATCTAAGGCCGGCGGGCTCAAGCGCATTCTCGTAGGTCTCGAAATGATCGAGCGAGGAATTGGCCGCGACTGCTACAAGGTCTTCAGCGAATCAGGCGAGCAGATCGGCGAAATCACAAGCGGATCGCCGGCGCCCTTCCTCAAGAAGAATATTGCGCTCGCCTATGTACCTCCGCAGTACTCGCAGATCGGAACCGTAGTTCTGGTCGAAGTTCGCAGTCAAAAAGTAAAGGCGCAAGTGGTTCCGACGCCCTTCTACAAACGTCCCAAGAAAGAGAAATAGCAAAGGAAGACAGCATGGCTTTTCCCTCAGATTACCGCTACACCAAAGAACACGAATGGATCAAGGTGGACGGCAATCAAGCCACGATCGGCATTACCGATTACGCTCAGAATTCGCTCGGCGATATCGTCTTTGTCGAGTTGCCCAAGGTGGGAGACGAACTCACAGCCGGCAAGACTTTCGGCAGCGTGGAATCTGTCAAAGCAGTCTCCGACCTGTATGCGCCGGCCACGGGCAAAGTTGTTGCCATCAACGAATCGCTGGCGACTGCTCCGGAAAAGATCAACTCCGACGCGCACGGCTCCTGGATGCTGCGCATTCAGCTCAAGGACGCCGGTGAGGTGAACAAGCTGCTTTCAGCGGACGATTACGACAAATTCGTGAAAGAAGAGGGCGGGCAATAGTTGCGTTATCTTCCCAAGTCTCCTGCCGATCGCGAGGTGATGTTACGCGAGATCGGTGTCCATTCCGTTGACGATTTCTTCAAGGCTATTCCCGCCGAATACCGTCTGGATCGCGATCTAAAGGTTCCGCGGCAGATGGCGGAGTCGGAGATCATCGACTACTTCCGCGAGCGCAGCCAGGAGAACGCTGCCGGATACGCGGCGTTTTTGGGTGCTGGCGCTTACCACCACTACCGGCCGGTGATCATTGATGCTCTGGTGCAGCGCGGCGAATTCCTCACTTCTTATACCCCCTACCAGGCAGAGATTTCTCAAGGCACGCTGCAGGCGATCTTCGAGTTTCAGACCATGATCTGCGAACTCACAGGAATGGAAATCGCCAACGCCTCTATGTATGACGGCAGCACTGGCGCGGCGGAAGCGATCCTGATGGCAATGCGCGTCACCGGCCGCCACGAATCGGTAATCGCGCGGACGGTGCATCCGGAATATCGCGAGGTGATCCACACTTATCTCCATCATCGCGACATGCCTATGACGTTCGTCGGCTACCAGGAAGATACTGGTGAGACTAAGCTCGACGAACTCGAGAAGTCAGTCACTGATCGCACCGCATGTGTCTTGATTCAAAGCCCGAACTTCTTTGGCTCAATCGAAGACGTAGCAGCAATCGCCGAGATCGCGCACCGAAAGGGCGCACTGCTCGTGGTCTCAATCGCGGAAGCCCTGTCGCTCGGAATCGTAAAGCCTCCGGCAGAAGCTGACATCGTATCGATGGAGGCGCAGTCCTTCGGGGTGCCACTAGGATTCGGCGGGCCGTACGACGGCGTGCTCGGGGCGAAGGAAAAATACGTTCGTCAAATGCCGGGCCGTCTCGTCGGTGAAACCAAGGACAAGAACGGAAACCGAGGTTATGTACTTACGCTTTCCACACGCGAGCAGCATATTCGTCGCGAGAAGGCGACGTCGAACATCTGCACGAACCAGGCGCTGGTTGCGCTGATGTCCACGATCTACATGAATGTCTATGGACGCGAGGGCCTCAAAGACCTCGCCAAGCAGAACTTGGCCAAAGCCCACTATGCCGCCGGCGAATTCGGAAAGCGAGCCAAGGTACTCTTCCCGCGCGGCAAACGATTCAACGAGTTCGTTGTGCAGAGCAAGGAAGATCCTCACGCAATCAACGATCGTCTTCTGGAAAAGAAAATCGTCGGAGGACTGTCGCTGAAGAAGTTCTATCCCGAATTGGGTAACGCCTCACTCTGGTGCTGCACTGAAATGAATACGCGCGAGCAGATCGACGCCGCAATTCAGGCGGTGCACGCGTGATGAAGCCCCGCAAGGTTTCTCAGCACGTGAACCAGAACGAAGGATTGATCTTCGAGAAATCCTCTCCCGGTAAGAAGGCGTATAAACTGCCGCCGCTCGATGTGCCTGAGGTCAACCCCGAGAAGCTCCTCGGAGAGCAGGCGCGTGAAGACCTTGGGCTGATGCCAGAGGTCAGCGAGATTGAAATCATCCGCCATTTCACCCGGCTCTCAACGTGGAATTACGCGATTGACCTAGGCATGTACCCGCTGGGCTCGTGCACGATGAAGTACAACGCACGGGTCAACGAGTTCGTCGCAAGGCTCGAAGGGCTAGGGAACGCGCACCCCTATCAGCCGGAGAAGATTTCTCAGGGCGCGCTGCGTATTATCAAGACGCTTCAGGAATGCTTGTGCGAGATCACCGGCATGGACACGATCACCCTCCAGCCGGCTGCCGGAGCTCATGGCGAGTTTACCGGGATCCTGCTGATCCGCGCATATCACGAGTCAAGAGGGAACCCGCGCAAGAAGATCATAATTCCCGATTCGGCACACGGCACCAATCCTGCAACGGCGGCCATCTGCGGATACGAGATCATCAACCTGAAATCGAACGCCGAAGGCATGGTCGATGCCAGCCTGCTGGCTTCGGTTGTCGATGACACCGTCGCCGGCATGATGCTCACCAATCCCAGCACGATCGGCGTCTTCGAAAAAGAGATTCACCGCATTGCCGATGTCCTTCACGACAAGGGCGCGCTCCTTTACATGGACGGCGCCAACATGAACGCCCTGGTAGGGAAGACCCGCCCGGGAGATTTCGGCGTCGACGTGATGCATTTAAACCTGCACAAGACGTTCTCAACCCCACACGGCGGCGGAGGCCCGGGATCTGGCCCCGTTGCTTGCAAGAAGATTCTCGAACGATTCCTGCCCACGCCTGTGCTAACCACGCGTACAGACGGCAAACTAGGCTTCGAGTACAACCGACCACAGTCGATTGGCCGCGTCCGCGCTTTCTATGGCAACTTCGGCATGTTCGTGCGCGCTCTTGCCTACATCTTCGCGAACGGTCCCGATGGTCTGCGCCAGACCACAGAAGATGCGGTCTTGAACGCAAATTACATTCGCAAGAAGCTTGAGGGAATCTATGAGCTGCCGTACAAGACCGGATCAATGCACGAGGTAGTCTTCAGCGATCATCTACAAACGCAAAACGGAGTCAAGACCGGAGACATTGCCAAACGGCTGATCGACTATGGCTTTCACCCGTACACAACTTCGTTCCCCCTGATCGTGCCCGGCGCGCTCATGATCGAGCCGACCGAGAGCGAATCGAAGGAAGAACTCGACCTGTTCATCGACGCGATGAAGTCGATCGCCCAAGAAGTGCAGGATGACCCGCAACTGGTGGTCAGTGCTCCGCACAACACTCGCGTCGCGCGCATGGACGAAACCACCGCCGCCCGCAAACCAATCCTGCGCTGGAAGCCTGAACAGAAAGCACAGGCTACACCAGCCCCGAAGCCCGAGTTGGTCGAGACGCGATAGCTGTCCAGCCTGAGCTTTCGCCTCAGGTTTTCTCCGTGACTCCGTGTCTCCGTGGTGAAATGAATCTATGTCCGTCTTCGACGATCACAAGGAAGAAATCGAAAAGCACGAGTTCATGATGGGCGCGGCCCGCGGGCGTCTTGCCGTCACCATGGATCTATTAACCGATGCGCTGATCCTGGTCGGCCAACACGGCGTCTACTGCACCAGTAACCGCAATCCGAGCAAGCCTGCCATGGATCTTCAGACTGTTCTTTCTTCGATCAACGGAGCCAAAGAATTGGTCTCTTCTGTCATGGAGGATCTGCGCAAGCAACGCGACACCCCGAAGATCGGTTGAACCGATTTGTTTCGTACACTGAGACTTCCCCGTGCCTAAATGGACCAGACTTCCAACGCCTTCCCCGAGTAATTAAAAGTCATCCGATTTAAATTCAATTCATGAGCACAATCCTCCTGTTGACGATTTCGAATGTCTTCATGACCTTTGCCTGGTATGGCCATCTCAAACATCGGCAAGCTCCGTTATGGGAAGCGATCCTCGCAAGCTGGGGCATCGCATTCTTCGAGTATTGCTTTCAAGTGCCAGCCAACCGGATCGGTTCTTACGAATTCACAACCGCTCAACTGAAGATCATTCAGGAAGTGATTACGCTCATCGTGTTTGCTGTGTTCTCTGCGCTGTACCTCAAAGAGCAACTGAAGTGGAACTATGTTGCTGGGTTTGTGTGTATGGTGTTAGCCGTCTTCTTTGTGTTTAAGCGATGGTGAAAACAGTCCCGACTCATGCCCGTAAGCAAAAGCACAGGCTGCGGCTGACCTGCTCAGGCAGATGTTTTAAGACATTGCTGGTGTAAGCTATTGATACCTACCGCGAAGCGCGCCCGTAGCTCAGCTGGATAGAGCGATTGCCTCCGGAGCAATAGGTCGGGAGTTCGAATCTCTCCGGGCGCGCCATCTAACCTCTTTGGACTCAACGCTTACGTCGGATCCGGCATCAAACATGTTTTGGCGGACCATTGCGCCTGTTTCTTTCTTGGACCTGTGCCCCAAAACGTGCCACAAAAATCCGTGAAGCGGTGTTTGCCCGTATCTCGAAGCCCTTGAAATTCGCGGGCGGGTGGGCGGAATACGACATCGCCGCACAACCGCCCTCACTCTGCTAATCGCGTTTGCCAGCAACGACAAATGCTCAGGAATAGTAGCGGAGGATCCACTCTGCTACGCAGCAAGGCTTTGACTGGTTTTCACGTTCGACTGCGACCGAGAACGTCACCTCGGATCCGTTCATCACTGTCTTGAAAGCTTGGACGGAGAATGTTGCGCGAACGCGTGAACCAGTCGGGACCGGAGCAGGAAAACGAACCCGATTCAGACCGTAGTTGATCATTATCCCGGCGCCGCGAATTTGGATAGCACTCCTGAACATCTGGCTGAGCAGCGACAGCGTTAGAAATCCGTGCGCGATTGTCGATCCATACGGAGATTCTCGCTGCCCTCGTTCGGAATCGAGATGGATCCATTGCCGGTCACCGGTTACCTCCGCGAACGCCTGGATACGATCGTGAGTTACCGCGACCCAGTCAGATTTTGCAATCTGCTGGCCCACCATCGTTTGAAACTCATCGACCGATTCCAGCACTAACGCATGCAATTGATCCATCGTCATCTCTTCTGTCTCATCGATTAGCAGATGAGGCTCAGGTTTCTCAGCCTTGCCATTTCTTCAATTCCCATTTCGCAATCGATTCCGCGTGCACCTCATCAGGCCCGTCAGCCAGACGCAGCGCTCGCACGTTGGCCCACGCTGCAGCTAAGAACGTGTCCTGCGAGACCCCGAGTCCCCCATGCGCTTGAATGGCGCGGTCCAAAACACGCAGTGCCACATTGGGAGCTACTATTTTGATCATCGCGATTTCCGTTTGTGCGGCTTTGTTACCGACGGTATCCATCATGTGCGCTGCCTTCATGGTGAGCAGACGAGCCTGGTCGATCTCCATACGGGAACAAGCGATACCGGCGCGGATAGTCCCTTGTTCCGCTAACGTTTTGCCAAACGCCACACGATTCTGTGTTCGCTTGCACATCAACTCCAAGGCTCGCTCGGCAACCCCGATGCAACGCATGCAATGGTGTATCCGGCCGGGACCGAGTCTGCCCTGTGCGATCTCAAACCCTCGTCCTTCATCCAGCAATAAGTTCGATACCGGAACGCGGACATTCGTGAAACTGATTTCAGCATGGCCGTGCGGCGCGTGATCGTATCCAAAGACGGTGAGCAGCCGTTCCACCTTGACTCCCGGCGTATCCATTGGAACCAGAATCATCGATTGCTGCTTATGCTTGGGCGCTCCGGGATCAGTCTTGCCCATGAAAATTGCGACTTTGCAGCGTGGATCTCCAGCTCCAGAGGCCCACCATTTTTGTCCGTTAATTACATAATCCATCCCCTCGCGGCGGATGCTTGATTGAATGTTGGTGGCATCCGAGGATGCTACATCGGGTTCTGTCATGGCAAAGCAGGAGCGAATTCGGCCTTCTAGCAGTGGATTCAACCACCGTTCTTTCTGTTCCGACGTGCCGTAACGGGAGATGACTTCCATATTTCCCGTATCCGGAGCCGAGCAGTTGAAGACCTCGGGGGCAATCATGCTGCGACCCATAACTTCGCAGAGGGGAGCGTAGTCCAGATTGCTGAGGCCGGCGCCGTCTTCATCCGGCAGAAAAAGGTTCCACAGACCTTCAGAACGGGCTCTTAGTTTCAGGTCCTCGATGAACGAGACAGGCTTCCACCGATCCCCCTCTACCTCCTGATTAAAGTGGGCTTCGTTTGGATAAATGTTTTCTTCCATGAAGGCATTGAGCTTCTGCTGTAACAGCTTTGCTTTGTCCGACAGGTCAAAGAGCATCGTTCACTCTCATCGGTAGGTGCGCAGGCTCTCGTCGATCAAATGCGGTGCTGCGTTGAAGGTGAGCAAGCGCAGATCGTTAGCTTTGAGTCGAAGAACACTGTAAGAAGAGTTTTGCAGGACCCCCGCGAGCCTCATGATCCGGTGATCAGAGATATCCAAAGCCAAACCGGTCCAGATAGCGACTGGCAGTGCGGAGGTGAACACAATCACATTGGTTTTATGAGTGCCGTTTTGCTCCTCTAATCCAGATCCAACACGTTTTCGAAAAGCGTCCCAGCTCTCACCCTGGTATGGATACTTGCGGGAAATCCATGCATTCAAAATTTGGGAATCGCATGGCAGCCAGCGCCGATGAACCGCCGCTTGCTCTCCGTTGCTCAACCTGACCTGTCGTTGCATGGCTTCGTACTGCTGGCGAAAGCCAAGATCGTCGGCAGACATGCGCGGAGCGATCTCGCGATAAATCTGGTCGAGATTGAACTCATCCCATTCCCGCCTATTTACTACTTCGGGAAACTCCACTTCCATTTGTTGATAAACGGCCTGGACTTCAAAGGCTGTCTCTTGCTGTCTCCTCATGAATCCGGTATACGCAGCGGAAAATACAAGCCGCTGCCCCGCAAGATATTCGCCTAACAACTTCGCCTGGCGTCTTCCTAGATCTGAGAGATGATCGTATGCGTCACGAGTACCGGCTTGGCCATGACGAACGAGGTAGATGTTGCTCAACGGTTTCGCTCCACCAGCGATGCTGCCAATCGAACCAGTCCCTTCACCCTGCTGTCGAAATCGCGAAAGCGCGCGTCGGAAGTTTGTCCGCGATGGAACCGGTAGTAGATTTGCTGCAGGATGACTGCCAACTTGAAGATCCCAAGAATCTCATAGTAGACAATGCGTGTCAGATCGCGTCCAGTGTGCTCGGCATAGCGCGCGATGAATTCCTCACGGCTGTACCATCCCGGATTTGCGGTTAGCGCCTGCACGCCGTGGCTTCCGAGTTCCGGGGCTGCCGCCCAATACCAGTAGCACAAGCTTAAGCCCACATCCACGAGCGGGTCGCCAATCGTAGCCATCTCCCAATCCAGCACGGCCGCGATCCCATCCGGGGACTCAGCAGAGAGCATTACGTTGTCGAGCTTGTAGTCATTGTGCACGAGTGTGGCTGGTGCAGACGCCGGCATCGTGTCACACAACCACCCAATTACAATTCCCATTTCGGGGAGATCTTCAGTTTTTGAACGCTGCCACCGGTCCGTCCATCCGCGTACTTGCCGTTCGAGAAATCCCTCTGGCTTACCAAGCGCAAGAAGTCGGGACGAGTGAAGATCGACCGCATGTAGTCGGACCAGGCAGTCGATGAAAGCTTCACTGATCAAGCGGCTGTAATCTGGTAGACGTTCGATCTCCTGTGGAACGCGATCGCGCAGGATGATCCCGCGCCGGCGCTCCATGAGGTAAAAGACCGCCCCGATGACAGCAGGATCTTCGCACAAATGGAAGACGTTCGGCGCCTCGGGAAAATATGGATGCAGCGCGTAGAGCACTTGGTACTCGCGCGCCATGTCGTGGGCTTTCGGCGCAACCGGGCCGAGCGGAGCACGCCGCAACACGTATTCCCGCCCTCCTGTTGCAAGCAGATAAGTCAGGTTGGAATGGCCAGAAGGAAACTGCTGAACTTCAAGCCTGGAATCCACGCCTTCTACTTTGCCGCGCAGATACTCGGCAAGGGTGGCCACATCGAGTTCTTCCCCTTTGCGGATCGCTGCGACATCTGAGTACGTCGTGGCGGAAGGGATCATCGGCAGGTAACCATAGCGAACTACGGATTTGATGTCCAGAGGTGGGCGCCTATTCGTTTTGCGGACGGGCACTCTTATCCCAGATGTGAAGCAGCCTCTTCCAAAGATGTCTTGACAAGCCGCCATTGCCGGTACTAAAACACTGAACGCTTGTTCATTGAATGAACGTTTGTTCAGTTTGGACACAGCGCTGGCCCACCGCCATCCACGACGATGGCGATCTTCCAACGTAGGAAGGGGTATTTGTACCTGCCATGAAGGCTGCGATATTGCACGAATTCAAGCAGCCGCTCGCTATTGAGCGAACTTCGGATCCGAAGCCCGCCGATGGTGAAGTTCTACTTCGAGTGGAAGCGTGCGGAGTGTGCCACTCCGATCTTCATATCGCAGACGGCGATTGGCCGCAATTCGCGCCGATCGTCAAGAAGCCGCTGATTCTTGGACACGAAGTAGTTGGTCGCGTCGTCGATAAAGGCACATCTGTCACCGGAGTAGAAACCGGTGACCGGGTTGGCGTGCCCTGGATTTACTGGACGTGTGGTCAGTGTGAGCCATGTAGCGAAGGCAATGAGAACCTTTGCGCCCGCCAGATGATTACCGGTGTCAGCGTAGACGGAGGCTTCGCCGAACTCTTGCGCGCCCCTGCAAGTCATGTGCTCCGAATTCCCGAGAAGCTTTCCTCAAGTGAAGCGGCTCCGCTCTTCTGCGCGGGGGTGACTGTCTATCGGGCGCTGAAGCAAGCGGATATGCTGCCACGACAACGGCTGGCAGTTTTTGGTGTCGGCGGACTGGGACACATGGCAGTTCAAATCGGTCGCGAATTGGGAGCGGATGTAACGGCCATTGATGTCTCCGAGCAAAAGCTCGAACTAGCAAAGTTATTGGGTGCCACATCCGCGATCAACGCAACGACGACCGATGCGGGGAAGCAACTGCGTAAGCAGGGCGGCGTACATGTGGCGCTGGTAACTTCGGCGGCAAGGGCTGCATATGACGCGGCCTTTCAATCCTTGAGGCCGGCCGGAACGCTGCTGGTCGTGGGATTGCCCGCAGAAAACATCTGTTTTCCCCCGATCATGATGGCATCGCGAGAGGTCTGCATTCGCGCATCGGCAGTGGGCACCCGTGAGGATGTGAATCAGGTACTCGCCCTAGCCGAGTCGGGCCGGATTCGTTGCCTCGTTTCAACTCGGGAACTCGATCAGGCAAACGAGGCGCTGCAGGACTTGCGAGCTGGCAAGGTATCAGGTCGATTAGTGTTCAGTCTCAACTAACTGTAATTTCGAAGGTGCATCGAGACCGGGAACATGCCGAAAATCAGGCAAGGCAGGATGGAAGAGAACCAGCGGCGGATCGAAGCGGCGGCCCTCGCCCTCTTCACAAAGCAGGGCTTTCACGGAACCAACATTCGGGAAATTGCCGAGAAAGCGGATGTTTCCACAGGCGCAATTTATACGTATTACGCCACGAAAGAGGCGCTATTCGTAAGCCTGGTTCGCAACTACGAGTTGCGGATGAAACCATTGCGAGACCACATGTTCAACAACATTCAGATGCCATTTTCAAAACGGGACATAAAGAAGCTAGCATCGGAAATCCGATCGATTGTTTATGACAACGCAGACTACTGGTTGCTCATGTACATCGACGTGATCGAATTCAAAAATCAACACTTCGCCCAAGTATTTCAGGGTCTGATTGAGAAGATTCGACGTCGCATCGGCCCGCTTTTGAATGAAGCTAAGAGGCAAAAAGGCTGGTGCGGAAAGGATCCGGCTTTCGTATTTGCTTCGATCTATATGTACATATTCGAATACTTCCTTATCGAGAAATTATTTCAGGGCAATCGCCATCTGGGCGTGTCCGATGAGCAGGCGATCGACGCATTCGTTGATCTGTTTTCGCATGGTATCTGGAGCGCTTCGAATGGGCTCCGGCGGAACAGCTCGACCAATCATTCAAACCGTCAAGTAGGCCCGGCAAGACACAAAGAAAGACCACGCGCGTATTCGCGGTGAGTGGAGGTAGGCATATGAAGAGTGTCAGGCTGTTCTTCCTTCTTCTGTTCGTTCTGGTGCTGTTCGGAACAAAGCCCGCTCAAGGGCAAGGAGTGGGATCCTCCGGCGATCTTAGGGGGACTGTAACCGACTCCTCCGGAGCAGCGCTGGCCAATGCGACCGTCATCGCCGTGGACACCCAGACTGGATTGCAACGTTCAGCGACGACCGACAGCACTGGCCAGTATCGCCTGACCGGATTGCCGCCAGCCACCTACAACGTGAACGTGAAAGTATCCGGTTTTGAAGCTCAGATACAAAAAGACGTTGCCGTGAGCGTGGGGCAAACGAGACTGGCAGACTTTCGTTTGAAGATTGGCGAGGTTTCAACCGAGGTCACGGTTACTGGCGAGGCTCCGGTGATCGATACCACGCAGGGGAAGCAGGCCAACACAATTTCACAACAGTACATCATCGATCTGCCGATTGATCGGCGCGATTACCTTACGTTTACGTTGCTGGCGCCTGGAGTCTCCGATGCCTCCAGACTTGCCGGGGACCAGGATTTCAGAGTCAAGCAAACGCCGCAAAGCGGGCTGTCTTTCTACGGCAGCAATGGCAGAGGAAACAGCATCACCATAGACGGTGGCGAAACTTCAGGCGATAGCGGCGGCCAGCGCCTGACCATTAGCCAGGACGCGGTGCAGGAATTTCAGATCAATCGGAGCAATTATGGGGCGGACCTGGGGGCGGCCACCGGGGCTTCTATCAATATTGTGACCAAGTCCGGCACCAACACTATCCATGGCGGACTCTATGGTTTTTTCCGCAACGATGCGCTGGACGCCCAAAATCCGTTTTCGTTCAGCCAGGCATTGCAGCCGGGCCAAACCTTCAATCCTGCCAACCCCGATACTTTGGGTTCACCGATCAAAGACACTTTGAGCCGCCAGCAATTCGGCGGAACGCTGGGTTTACCGCTAAAGAAAGATAAAACGTTTCTCTTTGTCGCTTTCGAAGGCCTGCGGCAGGATGCGCAAAACGCGGTTCCCCTCTTGACGAACACCAATGTATTCCGTCCAACGGCAGCGCAGAACAGCATTATCGCCGGTCTCAATGCCAAAGGCGCAACTCCGGTCCCCTGTTTGCCTGCACCGGCACCGGCCCCGCCAGGCACCTTGATCACGTTGCCGGCGGCAACGTGCGCGTTTGCGCTGAACAGTATTCTGACGGTGAATCCCAATCCGGGAGCGAATCCGTTTGTCAGCTCCGGGCAGGCCGCATTGAACGGCTTCCTCGTAAACCAATTTGAAACTCAAGGCGGACTCTTTCCTTATAACACGCGCCAATACCTGGGGTCGGCCCGCGTGGATCACCGCATTAACGAGAGCAACGAGATTTCCCTGGCCTACAGGTATGGACACGATGTGGAAGAGTCGCCGGATGTCCACTCCCTGACGGCTTTTTCGGCGGGAAGCTCGATCCACACCTATGAGAATAATCTCCAAGCCACCTGGTACCACCTGTTCAACCCCACGGCGCAGAACGAGGCCCGCGTGCAGTGGGATTACAACAGCTTTAATGTGATTCCCAACGAACCGGGACAGGTGGGGCTTCAGATTCCTGGTTTCATTAATAATTTAGGAACCAGCATTTTCATACCCAACTTCAGCATTCTGCGCCGTTACGAATTCGCGGACAATTTCACCAAGATTCACGGCAATCACACCTTTAAGTTTGGCGGTTACGAACTGCTGCGCGGCAATCACACCGAATCCCACACGTTTTTCCCCGGCCGCTTCGTGTTTGGGTCGCTTCCCGGCTTCCTGATCAGCCCACAGCTTGCCACAACCACCATCAATCCCCTGCAATCGGCATCGTTCGGGCTGCCGCAGGTTTACCAGCAAGGTTTCGGAAATCCGACGTACCCGTATTACAGCCGGCCGCTCACGGCGTTTTACGCGCAGGACTCGTGGCAGATCGCTCCAAACTTTACCGTGAACTACGGTCTCCGCTACGAACTGGACTCACAATTCGCTCCGTTGACCACATATAAGAAGGGTTTCGGCCCCCGCGTTTCTTTCGCCTGGGATCCCTTCAAAGATCACAAGACGGTGATCCGGGGAGGATACGGAATCTTTTACGGACCCGTGGACGTTCAGATCCCCGACGTCGACTTGAGCCTGGGAGTTGTGAACGCCAATAAGTCCGCGGTCGAGAACAGCTCAGGAGCCGGCCAAGTCGCCAACCTGACCGCGATCTGCGGGTTCTCCCAGTTCGGCGTAAAGATCATCCCCGGTACGGGCACCAGCCCTTGCAACCGGGAAATTTCTATTTATGTAGACCCGCTCGGGGGTGTTCCGGCTTTAGGTTTAAAAGGAGCGAACACCGTTTACCAAACACTCTTTCGGCAAGGATTGATTCAGTGCACAACGCCGGCCCCAGGGAATGCGGCTTGCATCACACCGGCTGCTGTAGCCCCGTTGGGCATCAATGTTACGAATAGCGGTCCCGTCGGTCCGCTGCAAGTAGTTTTCGTGAATCAGCCGGGCTACCGCCCGCCAATCGCGCAACAGGCCTCGTTTGGAATTGAACGTGAGATTTCGCCTGGCTTTTCGATTTCTCTTAGCGGTATCTATTCCCATACTCAGAGACTCCCTGTCGCCATCGATACCAATCTACTGCCGGCCCCGTTTACCACAGTAACTCTGGCCAATGGCCAAAAAGTCTCCTACCGCAACTGGAATACCACGGCCGCGGGGGCCGACCCGCTGGGAGGCACTGAGCCCGGCGGCCTGCCCTGCGATACCGCTCAATGCTTTGTAAATCCCCTGGTTGTGCAGAACAACCAATATAGCTCTGTGGGATTTGCTCAATACGAGGGCGGCATCGTAGAAGTCAAGAAGCGTTTCAGCGATCACTTCACGTTATTCGGGAATTACACCTATAGCAAAGCCTTTGACACGTCCACGGATTACAACTCCGACTACGGGCCGCAGGATCCGACCAACCTCAACGCGGATCGTGCTCTTTCTGAGTTTGATGAGCGGCACAAAGTGGTAATCGCGGGAGTGTTCGACAGCCCCTGGAAACAGAATATCTTGTCGGGTTTCCAATTGGCTCCGATTTTCTCGTACCACAGCGGACATCCTTTCAATCTGCTGGCGGGAGGAGAGGTGAACGGAGACAATCACACCACCAACGAACGTCCCATCGGCGCCCCACGCGACACGGGTCTGGGCCCCAACTATGTCGACTTCGACATGCGTCTGAGCTGGCGGCACAAACTAGGCGAGAAGGCGCAGCTGCAGATCATCGCGGAAGGATTCAACCTAGCAAACCGGACAAATTTTGCCAGCGTAAACAACGAGGTAAGCCCTCTATTCGGCCTCATCCCGGGGTTCACGACATTCAACGTGAGCGGGATTCGACCGGGCACTCCCCTTGCGGGTGGGGGAACAGCGACGCCCAGCACGCCGCTGGCTTTTACGTCAGCATTGCCGAAACGGGAAATACAGTTGGGGCTGCGATTGAGCTTTTGAACACAGGCCGATCTGAAGAAGTGAATTGGAAAGATTTGCATTGGTGACGTTCAGAGAGGAACTTCTATGACGCGAATTACCACGAAACTAGCCAAATGCTTCGGCTTGGCTGCGATGTTGCTGCTTTGCTTTGTAGCCGCCGCGCAAGGGCAGATGATAAAGGGCTCGCTTCCCGACGGAGCGACCTACCTGATCGAAGTACCGAGTCCGTGGAACGGAATTCTGTTTCTTTACAGTCACGGATATGTCCCGCCAGGCTCTCCGAATCCCGCGATGGATGTTGGTGATCCGGGCACTAGAGCGTTCATGCTTGCGAACGGCTTCGCGTTGGCCGGCTCTTCGTATGCACACACCGGCTGGGCGATTCAAGAGGCTTTGCTAGACCAGATTGCAGTGCTTGATATATTCGATGCCTCCGTCGGCCAGCCCACCCGAACGATCGCATGGGGACATTCGCTAGGCGGGATTATCACCGCAGGGCTGATCCAGCAAGACCCGAAACGTTTTGATGGAGCGCTTCCCATGTGCGGAGTGCTCTCTGGTGGCGTTGCCACCTGGAATACGGCGCTAGACGGTGCCTTTGCCTTCAAGACCTTGCTCGCGGCGAATACTGCTCTCCAGGTCGTCAACATTACCCCTCAGAACACGCTTGGAAATCTTGGCCTCGCCGAAGTGCTACTCGCCCAAGCGCAAGCAACTCCGCAGGGCCAAGCGCGGATTGCACTGGGTGCCGCGCTAAGCGACACCCCCGGCTGGTTCACGCCGCTGAGCCCTGAGCCGGCACCTACGGATTTCGCGAGCCGGGAGATGAATCAGTTTTTGTGGTCCCAGCAGGTGGATTTTCCGTTCGCCTTCGCTTTACGCGCCGAACTGGAGGCGCGGGCAGGGGGCAACGTTTCGTGGAACACAGGCGTGGACTACCGGAAACAGTTCTCGCATTCCGTCGACAAAGAAGAAGTAGAAGCCCTGTATCAGGCAGCCGGGCTTGATCTGAATGCGGATCTCGACGCCCTCAACGATGCCAAGCGGATCAGCGCGAATGAAGAGTCGGTTGAATATCTGGAAAACAACATTATCTTCAATGGTCAAATCCACATTCCCGTTCTGACCATGCACACAACTGGGGATGGATTAGTCGTTGTAGAAAACGAACGCGCCTATAAGGATGTTGTCGATGAAGCTGGCAACCGGCATTTCCTGCGGCAAACTTTCGTCCACCGGGCTGGGCACTGTACCTTCACGCCTGCGGAAACTGTGACTGCGGCGAAGAACCTGATCGCCCGCCTCGACACCGGCAAATGGCCTCAACTCGACGACGATCTGCTAAACGCGGAAGCGAGTGCCCTCGGGCCTTTAAACGTAGCTCCCCCCGCATTTGTCGACTTTCATCCTGCTCTCTACCTGCGACCGTTCGATGCTCTCGATGAGTGTCATCAAGATTCGCAAGATGGTGAGTGTCATCGGAGTAAGTTCGAATTTCGAGCGGATGAATAGAGAAGTTTTCTTATATGAACGTGCCGCTCACACCGCTCCGTTTCTTGCGCTACGCGGAACAGCAGTTTCCTAACAAAACTGCTGTCGTTTGCCGAAACGAACGATTTTCCTATTCTCAGTTTGCGGATCGCGCAAGCCGTCTCGCGGGCGCTCTGAGGACGCTGGGTATTGAGTCCGGCGATCGTGTCGCCTTCCTGAGTATTAACTGTCATCGCTTGCTGGAAGCGTATTTTGGAGTGCTGGAGGCTGGGGCTGTGTTGCTGCCATTGAATGTTCGGCTGGCGCCATCAGAAATTGCATTCATCCTGCGGGATGCAAGCCCAAGAGTTCTGTTCTTCGAAAAAGTCTTCCTTCCGCTGGTCGAGTCGTTTCGACGCGAGGTCCCCACACAGAAGTTCATCCTTATGGATGACCCGCCTGCCGCAAGTTGGGCGCTGTCGCAGAGCTATGAAGAACTCATTGCATCCGCTACGCCTCATCGCATAGACATTATGCAGGTGAACGAGGATGCGCTGGCCGAACTTTTCTACACCAGCGGCACCAGCGCTAACTCAAAGGGCGTGATGTTGAGTCACAGAAATGTTTATTTGCACGCACTGAACGGTTGTTTGACGTTTGATCCGACGAGGGAACACGTGCATCTGCACACGATTCCCCTATTTCACGCGAATGGCTGGGGATCAGCCCATGGGATCACATTCATCGGCGGCAAACACGTGATGATTCAGCGGTGGGACTGCGGCGAGCTGTTCCGGTTGATCGAGGAGGAAAGAGTCACGGGACTCGCTCTTGTGCCAACCATTGCCATCGCGCTGGTCAATTCTCCGGAACGTAGTAAATACGATCTCAGCAGTCTTGAGCGCATCACCATCGGCGGCGCGGCCTCTTCACCGACTCTGATCAAAGAAGTAGAAGAAAAACTCGGCTGCACTTGTTATGCGGGATATGGACTGACCGAAACCTCGCCCACGCTATCGGTTGCCTTCACCAAGGCCGGGTGCGACTGGCAAGGCGAAGAGCGTTACCGCGGACAGGCAATGACGGGGTATGCGATTCCCGGAAGTGAACTGCGGGTTGTCGATGCGGACGGCAACGACGTCGCCCCCGATGGACACAGTGTCGGTGAGATCATCGCGCGTGGTGACGGTGTCATGATGGGATATTGGAACCAGCCGGAGGCTACTGCTCAGGTACTTCGTGATGGCTGGCTATATACCGGCGACCTCGCCACCATCGACGAAAACGGATATCTCCTCATCGTCGATCGCAAGAAAGACATCATCATCAGCGGCGGCGAGAACATTTCCTCGCTCGAAATCGAGAAGACGCTCCTGGCCCATCCAGATGTTTACGAGGTTGCCGTGATTCCCGTACCGGACGAGAAATGGGGCGAGACTCCTAAAGCTCTGGTTGTACTGAAACCGCAAGTCAAGACAACGGCGCAGGAGTTGCTTGAGTTCTGTGCGTCGCGGATGGCTCGTTACAAGTGTCCGCGGTCGGTGGAATTTCTGGAAGCTCTGCCCAAAACAGGAACCGGCAAGATACTGAAGCGGCAATTACGTGAGAAGTACTGGGGACAAGGAACCCTTCGTCCTGAGTTGGCGATTCGAAGTTCCTGAGTCTTGACGCATAGAGCATCTCGATTAACTCTGAGGACGCAAAGTCTTATGCGCGATCTTGTTCAGTTCATTACAAGTCATGGCATCGCCACGATCACGATCGACAATCCGCCTGTCAACGCCCTGAGTCCAGCGGTGATCGACGGCCTAAGTCACGCCCTTGAACAGCTTGAGAGAGACTCCGCCATCCAGGCTGCCGTGCTGATCGGCGCAGGCAAGACCTTCATCGCCGGCGCCGACATCAAAGAATTCGGCAAGATGACCGCTGGAGAGTCTCGTGGCCTGGCGCTGCCAGCTCTCTTGAATCGCATTGAAGATTGCTCCACGCCGATTGTGGCCGCCATCCATGGAAGCGCGTTTGGTGGTGGATTGGAGCTGGCTCTTGCCTGTCACTACCGGGTTTCGGCTCCTGGATCCCAGCTCGGGCAACCGGAGGTCAAGCTCGGATTAATTCCTGGCGCAGGTGGCACCCAGCGTCTGCCGAGGCTCATTGGATTGCAGAAAGCCGTCGAGATGTGCGCAGAAGGCAATCCCGTCTCGACTGAGGAAGCGCTGAATCTGGGACTGGTCGATCGCATAATCCCAGGAGACCTGCTCACAGGGGCAACAGTATTTGCGCGTGAAGTGGCGGGCCATCCGGCACCCAAGACTCGCAATCGAAGTGAGTGGCCGCCAACATCAGGAGAGACTGCTGTTCTAATTGCGGCGGCTCGCGAAACGGCGCGCAAAAAGCAGCGCAACTGGATTGCCCCCACTGCTGCAATCGACGCGGTGGAGGCCTCAACTACTCTGCCCTTCGATAAAGGCCTGGAGCTGGAACGAAAACTATTCCAAGACTGCCTGTTTTCCGAGCAATCGAAGTCCCTGATTCATGTCTTCTTTGGCGAACGCGAGGTTGCCAAAATCCCTGATATTCCCAAAGGCACACCAACGATTCCCGTGAACAGCGCAGCCGTCGTCGGAGCCGGCACCATGGGCTCAGGAATCGCGATGGTCTTTGCCAACGCTGGCATTCCCGTGTCGTTGAAGGAAACTGATCAGGCAGCTCTCGATCGCGGCTTGGCGAACATTCAGAAGAACTATGCAAGCTCGGTGAAGCGCGGACGATTTACGCAGCAGTTCGTAGAAGAACGGCTGAAACTGATTCGACCGACGCTCCTCTACGACGACTTTGGACCGGCTGACATGGTAATCGAAGCTGTCTTTGAAGGCATGGCTCTCAAGAAACAGGTGTTTGGTGAACTGGATCGCATCTGCAAACCCGGCGCGATTCTTGCCAGCAATACATCGACCCTGAATATCGACGAGATCGCGTCGGCAACCTCGCGGTCCGAGTTCGTAATTGGGACGCACTTTTTCAGTCCAGCAAACGTAATGCGGCTGTTGGAGGTCGTCCGCGGGAAGGAGACCAGCAAATCCGTAGTTGCCACGTGCATGCAGCTATCCCGGAAGCTCGGAAAGATTGGAGTGCTCGTCGGTAATTGCCGGGGCTTTGTCGGAAACCGAATGTTTCATCCTTACATTCGTGAAGCCACGTTCCTGGTGGAGGAGGGAGCAAGCGTCGAAGCTGTGGACAAAGCGCTTTATGACTTCGGAATGGCCATGGGACCCCTCGCAACCGGTGATTTGGCAGGTCTCGATGTTGGCTGGCGCATCCGCAAGGAATACCGCCATCTGGAGAAGCCGGGTATACGACAGGCCTTCGCAGCCGATCGGGTGTGCGAACTTGGTCGCTACGGTCAGAAGACCGGGGCCGGTTGGTACAAGTACGACGAGAACCGCCGCTCTAGTCCCGATCCAGAGGTGGCGGATCTGGTCCGCAAATGGTCAGCAGAGGCCGGCATCGCTCAGCGCGAAATCTCGCCGCAGGAGATCATCGACCGTTGCATTTATGCCCTGGTCAATGAGGGTGCGCGCATTCTCGACGAAGGCTTCGCATTGCGAGCGGTGGACATCGACATTATCTACATCAACGGATATGGCTTTCCTCCATATCGAGGCGGCCCAATGTGGTACGCGGATACCGTTGGCCTGAAGAACGTCTATGAACGCGTCAACGAGTTCCATCGCACTCACGGAGAACTCTGGACCCCTGCCCCGCTTTTGAAACGATTAGCGGAGGAAGGCCGAAGATTCGCGGACTTTAACCGGGAGCAGGGCGTGACGGCGGCTTAAAACGCAGGGCCCTAGCGACCTGCTTCACCCTAACCTGGAAATTTGGCGCAGCATTTCTCAGTTCAGGAGGACTCGTGGCAACTACTACGGAAACCATTCGCAAAGCCACTGGCGGCAGCTTTCTCTTCCAGGACATCGAGGCCGGTCGCGTCTTCACGTACGAAGATTTGACTGACGAGCATCTCGATATCGGGCGCACGGTCGATGCCTTCTGGGCCACTGAGGTTGAGCCCCATCTCGACGGCATCCGGCACCAGGAGCCCGGTCTCGCGCTCAAGGTGCTGCGGAAAGCGGCCGAGCTGGGACTCACTGCCCTCTCGATCCCGGAACGATTTGGCGGGATGGAGATGGATTTAACGTCGGCGATGGTGGTCGCCGAGCACTTGGGCAAAGACGGATCTTATGCAGGTTGGCAGTCCACGCATACCGGAATCGGCACTCTGCCCTTGGTGTTCTTTGGCAACGAAGACCAGAAACGGAAATATCTTCCAAAGCTAGCCAAGGTGGAAATGCTCGCGGCATATGCGCTTACCGAGCCATTGGCGGGTTCAGACGCGCTGGCTGCACGCACTCGAGCCGACCTCAGCGAAGACGGCAAGCACTATATCCTGAACGGGCAGAAGATGTGGATCACCAACGGCGGAGCCGCCGATCTCTTCACCGTCTTTGCCAAAGTTAGCGGAGAGAAGTTCACCGCATTCCTGGTCGAGCGCAAGTTCCCTGGCGTAAGCAGCGGCGCAGAAGAACAGAAGATGGGCATCAAAGGCAGCTCCACTACCGCCGTTTATTTCGACAATGTCCGGATTCCTGTAGAGAACGTCCTGGGAGAGATTGGGCGCGGCCATGTCATCGCGTTCAACATCCTTAACGTGGGACGACTGAAGCTCGGGCCCGCCGTACTCGGCAAATCAAAGCACATTTTGGGAATCTGTCTCAAGTACGCCAAGCAGCGCAAGGCCTTCGGTTCTGCAATCGCCGAGTTTGGCGCCATGCAGCATAAGCTCGCCGAGATGGCGATCAGAATCTATGCTGCGGAGTCGATGACCTGGCGCGTGGTTGGTTCGGTCGAGGAGCATTTGCGGGACAGTTCATCCGCTTTGGATCCTGCGCGCGCGCAGATGAAAGCCCTCGAAGAGTTTGCTACGGAGTGCTCGATGGTCAAGGTGTATGCCTCCGAGACTCTCGATTATGTGGTGGACGAGGGCGTGCAAATTCATGGCGGCTATGGCTTTCATCAGGACTACACGGTGGAACGCGCGTACAGGGACTCCCGCGTCAATCGCATCTTTGAAGGCACCAACGAAATCAATCGCCTCATCATCACGGGTATGTTGCTCAAACGCGCAGCCCGCGGAGGATTGGAGCTGATCCCCGCTGCTCGAGCGGCGATCAACGAAACCCTTGCTCACGGGCATCCGGCACGCAGTGAAGTCAGCAACGATGAGTTGGTTCATAACGCAAAAAAGATTGCACTGCTGACCATCGGACTTGCCCATGAGAAGTACTCTGACGAATTGGAAAAGCAGCAGGAGATCGTAATGAGTATCTCCGACATCTTGATGGACGCCTATGCCATGGAATCCACACTGCTGCGGACCATGAAACTCGGAGTCGATGCCGCCAACGCCACTGACATGTGCTCCGTCATCCTTCGCGACGCAATGACGCGAATCGAGACGGCGGCGCGCAATGTCCTGGGCGCCTGCTCCGAAGGCGCAGCCCTGCGCAACAACATGAGTGCGCTGCGCAACCTGGCGCAGCATGAACCGATTGATGCCGTCCAAACTCGCAGAAGGATTGCGCGGAGACTCATCGATGAAGAACGCTACGTTGTCTGAAACACATACCTCGACGCCGAGCCAACAGAACACAATGACCGACCTTACCGGCCACGATATTCAACTTGCCTCTCGCCCGAAAGGCTGGCCGTCGCTTGATAATTTCAGCCTGGTCGAGACCAAAGTTCCACCGCCGGCTGATGGACAAGTGCGCGTGCGCAACCTGTTCATGTCAGTCGATCCCTACATGCGTGGGCGCATGAAGGAAGCGAAGTCCTACGTGCCCTCGTTCCAATTGGGGAAGACGCTCGAAGGAAGCGCGATTGGCGAAGTGCTGGAATCTCGCATCGCGACGTTCCAGCCCGGCGACATCGTTAATTCCATCCTGGGATGGCGGGAATACTTCGTTTCCGACGAGCGCGGCGTACGAAAACTGGACAGGAACGTGCGCCCACTCTCCGCCTATCTGGGAATTCTGGGCACGCCGGGGATGTCTGCATGGGTGGGACTGAACCTTGTGAATGTCAAATCTGAAGATGTGGTATTCGTTTCCGGAGCGGCAGGCGCGGTAGGCAGCATGGCCGGACAATTGGCCAAATTGCGAGGGTGCAGAGTCATTGGCAGCGCGGGATCGCAAGAGAAGGTCAAGATCCTGACTAAGGAACTCGGCTTCGATGCCGCGTTCAACTACAAAGATGGGAACGTGTACGCGCAGCTCAAGAAGGCGCTGCCCGATGGAATCGACGTCTATTTTGACAACGTCGGTGGAGAGCACCTCGAAGCCGCCCTCTCAGCCCTGCGAACCAACGGACGTATCATCGCCTGCGGCGCAATCTCCATGTACAACGACGAAGTGCCCCCGCCCGGTCCTCGCAATCTTCCTCTGATCACGTCGAAGCGGCTCACGATGAAGGGGTTCATCGTCACCGACTGGCTCAACCACATACCGGAGTTCCTGAAAGAGGTTGGCGCGTACTGGGGACAAGGCAAGCTGAAGATGAAGGAGACCGTGGTCGAAGGAATCGAAAATGCTCCGCAAGCATTCTTAGACATGCTTCACGGCGGCAACGTCGGAAAGATGGTCGTAAAGCTGGGCTGACAATCTTCATCGAAGGGTAAGGAGGACGGCGTTTAACGGGTCAATTCTTCCCCCGGATCGTCGGGTTTAGCGCCCAAAGGTCTAGGGGGAGATTAGGGAGTATTCTTTGGGTGGAAGCAAGAATCGGGGGCCAGGGATTTCGACGGAGTCATCGGGAGATCATCTAAGGAAATTTCGGACGCTGCGGACGGTTCGGACCCAAAATTTCCCAGCGGGTGCTTCCACGACGTATCGCCTCACCTAGTCGCATCTCGGACTTCGGACGAAATGTGGGGTCGTCGGATCCGATTCACTTTTCGTGCTGCTCCAGTCCCGGTGGCGCTGTGCTAATCCACTCTTTAGCGAACAGTAAACCGATGACAAAGCATCTACCGATTGCAACACTGTGCCCAGTTTTGTGCCCACCACCAAACCTTACCGAGTGCTACCCAGTATTTGTGGGTAGTCTTAACCTATTGACGTGTGGGCTCAGTCGTCATTAGTCACACTTGGTGACACTACGTGCAAGTACGTGATTATTGGTGCGTCAAGTCCTCCGGAGCAATAGGTCGGGAGTTCGAATCTCTCCGGGCGCCGCCATTAAATTACAAACGACTTACGGTTTCGGCGGTTCCACTGCATCGTGGAATCGTAGAAACAATTTTTCCGCTGCAGCAACGATGTTGTCCTCTTCTGCCTTCTTCTTAAACGCGGACTTAACTTTTTCACTACCTGACCACAGCTCGCGCCCGGTTTTGGCTTCGTGAATCTTTAGCGTCACCGATGCTGACGAAAGATCTTTGCGCGCGCCGGTTGATTGCCGCGGCTTGCCGTCAGGAGTTGCATGGTCGGCTGTACTGCCGACCGTCACAGAGCCGCTTCCATAGGAAGTAACTTCAGCAATGAAATCTGCATTCGCTTCTGTATTCAACATGACGAATCGACCCCAACCCTGAATATCGGTATTTATCACGTCAAAAGGAATGTTGCTGCCGTGCTCGTTCTTAACGTACATGGACTTCCCAAAAGCAAGGCGCTCAGAAAACGTCGCGGAGAGAGCCTTGGGATTGGGGGCAGCTTGCTGCGCGGCAACGATCAGGGCGGTTTGACCCAGAATCTGAATCGCGATTATCTTCCGCAAAAGAAGGGGAACGTTCATAGAGTCTCCGCGTGTCTCGGGCAAAGTGTCTCAAACCGCTAGCGTTTGCAAGAAAATTCTTTCTCGATTATCGAAACACGTTTTCGCGGTGGAGAGCCCGGCTTATCAGGGGAACGGAATGAACCATGCTGCGCGTGTCAACTGAAGGATGGTCGACTCAGGGTGAGGTGGTGCTGGACGTTTACGCGCCTAACCTCTTGAGTGCCACGCCGGCAGGCGCGAAGTCACTGGCGCTGGCGCGGGCAACTTGATATGACTTGATTGCCCCGGTTGTGTCGCCGCTTTTTTCCAACACTTGTCCCAGCAGATAGTGGGCTCGAAACAGAGGAGCATCTTCCGACTTTTCGCCTTGATTGATGTAGCGCTGTAGGAGGGTCGCTGCCAGCGGCAGGTTGCGATTTACGCGAAGCAGCAAAGACGCGGAGTCGAAGAGAGCAGAGTCGTTCTTGGTATTTAGCTTTGCCGATTGCTGAATGGCTGCTTCCAGATCGTCGAGACGATTCATGCGCCGATAGAACGAAGCGAGATCTAAAATGCGGCGAGGTCCGGGATCGCCTTGCAAGGCTTTCTTGTATTGTTGCTCGGCGTCGCTGTTTCGCTTGTCGTGCTCGGCAATGCGAGCGCGGATCCAATACGCGGTTGCGGGCTCTAGCTTCTCGACGGTATTCGCTTGGGCGGCAGCCTTGTCTGTTCCGCCACCCAGAAATCCCGGAGCTTCAATGTAGTATTCGCTCAGGTCGGATCGTGCTTCTACGTTCTTCGGATCCAATTCCACGGCCTTCTCAAAGGCAATGCGAGTCTTCTTTGCCAAGCTGATGGCGGAAAACCAGCTCGAGTGATCCGCCTTTTCTCCATAGGCTCTCCCGAGCCAAAGCTGATTGAGGCTGCTGCTTGGATTCAAGTTTGCAGCGCGCTCGCACTCGGAAACGGCGGCTTCCCAGCGTTCCTCGGCGTAATGAACGCGGCACAGAAGGTTGTGTTCTGCCGCCCCCGAGGGATTGGCGCTCAGCGATGTTTTTAAGACTCGGATCGCAGCATCGGCCTCGCCATTTACCAGCAGCTGGTGAACGGAATCCAGTGGCGCGTTGGCCGGCGAGACCGCGGGCAGCGCTATTACAAACGCCAGGATCAATGAAAAGAAACGGGAGATTGACATCAGGAGTTTTACCGTGCGCGAACCTCGAGGCCTGGGCGTAAAGGAGTCGCTGCATTCATGCTGTTGAGAGCGATCAGTTCTCCTGGCTGGACGCCGTTCATGATCTCCACGCGAGTATTGTTGGCAATTCCGGCTTCCACAGGCTGGCGCTCGAGACGGCCGTTCCTGATCACATAGACATAACGTCCACTCTCGTCCTCGTGCAGGGCTTCGCGTGCGACGGTCACGACTTCCTTCTTGTTCGCAATACTCACATTCACCGTGACATTAATGTTGGGCAAAAGGCGGCTGTCTTCGTTATCTACGCCGGAGAGAACCTGGCCAACATTGCGACTTCCATACGTTGTAATCGTGTAAGGCATTTGTGTGATTTGCCCACGCCAGACTTTTCCGGGAAGAGCGTCCCAAGTAACGGTAACAGGCTGGGCGACCGCCAGTTTTCCCAATTCGGGTTCATCGACAAAAGCCCTTACCTGTACCCGCCGCAGATTCGCAAGCTGGATGAGGAGTTCCCCTTGTTGGACGTACTCACCCTGCTTGATCGGAAGGGAATATACCGTTCCTTCAAAGGGCGCCCGAATCTCGCTGTGCTTGAGTAGATCCTGGGCAGCAATGTAGGAGGCGCGAGCTTGCTCGCCCTGGGCTTGAACTCGATTTACCTCGGGCCGAGAGTAGCGATCCTGCTGTTTGTCTTGCAGAACCTTTAGTTGCGCCTGCGCAGCAGTAAGACGGTTTGCGGCTTCGCGTACTTCAGAAGGAGCTGCCGCGCCGGTCTGGGCTAGTCTCTGGAGGGAGTCGTAATTCTTTTGAGCGGCATCACGCTCAGCCTGGGCTTTTACCAGCTCAGAGCGTGTATTCAGAACTTCTTCCTGGGTTCCGCCAGTCTGAATCGCGTGCTGATCAGCTTCAGCACCTTTTACCTGGGCCAATGCTCGGGCAGCTTGGGCGCGAGCATCTGCATCGTCCAATTGCATGAGCAGGTCGCCCTGGCGCACATGTTGTCCCTCACGGACATAAATCTTCCTAACCGTCGTTGGAGCAGGGGCATGAGCCTCGAAATTTTCAATGGGTTCGACTTTGCCGTTGGTGGAGATCGTGGTGACGAGGTCTTGCTTGGTTACGTGGTCCACCCTAACGGGAACTTCGCCTTTGCGGCTGGAGATGAAGGCTGCCAACACGATCACAGCAAGAATGGCGATGATTATGCCTCGCCAAACATGTTTGCCATTGCCGTTGCTTTGTTTATTGCGCTCTGCCATCAGGGAAACAAACTTCAAGTATATCGAACCGAGCCAGCCGCCTTCTTTCAGCAGCTTGGCCTTGATACGCTACAAAAAAGACCCTAATCAGATGTCCGTCAAACCGATCGCGGTTCAGCGACATCTCAAGAAATCGGCGTTCCCATCTAAATCATAGATAACAGCTTACGTCTATATACGTTTAGCCGATGCAAATTGGACTGCAAAGAGTCAAAGAAGTCACCCTGGCCTTGCATAACGAGGTGCGACGCACCCGTGTTTTCAATATGGCGGCCGGGCTGTCCTATTACTTCGTGCTCTCACTTTTTCCACTGCTCATCGTGCTGGCCACGCTGCTCGGGTACCTGCCAATCCCCAATCTCTTTGATCAAAGCATGGATTTCGCTGCCCGCTTTGTGCCGTCAGAGGCCATGGGTCTGGTGCGCAGGATTCTCCAAAGCGTATCAACCCCAAATCGCGGCGGATTACTCTCCATTGGCCTGATAGGAACGCTGTGGGCAGCGTCGGGCGGCTTCTCCGCCATGATCGACGCCCTCCATATCGCCTATGACGCTCGTACCAGTAGGCCGATGCTGAAGCAGAGACTGCTGGGGCTTGGACTCACCTTCATGACCGGCGGCAGAACTCTTGAAGTAGAAGGTGAGAAGCTACAAGGACAGCAGCGGATCACACCAGGTCAGATTGCGGAAATGCCGAAGGCCGCGTGAGATTAGAAGCCGTCGTTCGAATAGCGATCGGAGAGAACTGCCGCCCGCCAGGGGAGAGGCGAACACGAAGGTCACGAAGGGAAAAAGAGGAGGTCACGAAGAATCATTTTTGAAGACCAGTTTCTGACGACCTTATTTGCTTTGTGACCTTGATGTTCTCCTTCGTGCCCTTCGTGTTCGCCTTTCCCCCGGCGGGCGGCACTTCACGGTACGATCGAAAGCTAATTTGGAGAGACGCTCCAGCGTGCTGCCTGTCCACAGGCATCCCGCACTTTCCACCGTTACAATAGGGGAAATGTCCCGAGCTCCCGCATACACACCAGAGCACGCGAAGTCGGGCCTGGATTTCGCATTTCCCGAAATCGAGACCTGGCCGAATCAATTTCCGGCCTACGAGATCGAGATCGACATACCGGAATTCACGTCGGTGTGCCCTAAGACCGGATTGCCCGATTTTGGCGTTCTCACCCTGCGTTACATGCCGCGCCAGCGCTGTCTGGAATTGAAGTCGCTCAAGGAATACCTCACCTGCTATCGCAACCTTGGCATCTTTCAGGAAAACATCGTGAATCGCGTTCTCGAGGATGTTGTAAGCGCTGCCGATCCGGAATGGGCTGTCGTCCGCGGTGTCTTTCGCCCACGTGGCGGCATAGGCACGACGGTTGAGGCACGCTGGCCGCGTCCAGCTACGAGTTCCAAGGAACGTACTTAGAGATGCAGCGCGCAACGCGGCCGCTCCTTGCGCTTGGTTTGCTCACCGCACTGAACTTTCTCAACTACATTGACCGCTACATTCTGCCTGCCGTCCAGCCACTGATTAAACAGGAGTTCCATCCCTCCGACACAGCGCTTGGCGCGCTTACGACCGTGTTCTTCATTTTCTATATGTGTTCCGCGCCTGCCATTGGGTTTATGGCAGACAGGAAGTCGCGTAAGGCGATCATCGCGGTCGGTGCGCTTGTCTGGAGCGGAGCTACTCTGCTCACTGCCGCAACCTATAGCTTCACCTCTCTCCTGATTCGGCACACCGTCGTGGGTGTGGGGGAGGCTACGTTCTCATTGATCGCGCCCGCTTACATTGCCGATCTGTTTCCAGAGGAAAAACGTGGGCGAATTTTGTCGTTGTTCTATTTAGCGATTCCCATGGGCGCCGCGCTTGGGTACATCATCGGCGGTGCACTCGGAACGCGGTATGGATGGCGATCGCCCTTCTATGTATGTGCTATTCCGGGGTTCATCGTGGCAATTTGGTTTTACTTTGCCGGCGATGAGCCCCAACGAGGAGCGCACGAGATAGCTCTTCACACACTCGAGCGCACGACCTTTCGCGGACTGTTGCGCAATCCCGCATTCTGGACCGCGACTCTGGGTATGGCCATGATGACCTTCGCGATCGGAGGAATTTCCGCGTGGATGCCTACATTCCTGGAACGGGAGAAGGGAATTCCGCTCGATCGCGCAAATTACTACTTTGGACTCATCACCGTAGTGGACGGTCTGGCGGGAACGGCAGTCGGAGGCTGGCTTGGGGACCGGTGGTTGCGACGCTCGCGAGGAGCCTATTACGCAATATCGGGAATTAGTGCTTTGCTGGCTATTCCAGGCGCGCTCTACGCATTTTACGGACACCCCTCGATGCTCTTCGTTTCACTTGCGGTCGCCGAATTCTTCCTCTTCCTTAACACCGGACCGCTGAATGCCGCGATCGTGAATTCGGTGGCTGCTCCAATTCGTGCCACAGCGATAGGCATGAATCTCTTCATCATTCACCTTCTGGGTGATGCGATTTCTCCGACGATTATCGGTGCGATCTCTGACCGCAGCAGCTTGCGTTTGGGCTTTTCCATCACCTTGATTGCCATGGTTGCCTCAGCTCTGATTCTGTTCCTCGGGACGCGTTTTGCCCCACCACGGGCGGACGAAAGGCAATTAGCGGGAGCGTCGGCTTGACCCGCTGGATCTGGCTTGCGGCTGGCATTCTTCTCGGCGCCGACTGGTTGCGACGCTCGCTTCGCACTGCCATTGGCATGGGCAAGTTGTCAGACGTGACCAGCCCAGAATGGGACAGACTGCCTCGAAGCAGCGCGCCCCAGCCCAGCGTCACGGTAGTCGTTCCGGCACGGAACGAGGGTGGCACGATTGAGCAATGCCTGCTCTCCTTGCTGGCTCAGGATTATCCCAACCTGCAGATTTTTGCAATCGATGATCGTTCAACTGACGCGACAGGAACGATCATGGATCGCGTCCAGACGGAGTCATCTGGCAAACTCCGTGTCCTGCATGTGACTGAACTTCCTGCTGGATGGTTGGGGAAAACACACGCGATGTGGCGTGGTGCCGCCGAGTTGGAGACTGATTGGATTCTCTTTACCGATGGCGATGTCATCTTTCGCCCGGATGCAATTCGGCGCACGGTTGCGTACGCGGAAGCAACAAAGTCCGATCACCTTGTAATCTTTCCCACGCTCATTATGAAGGGCTTCGGTGAGCGCATGATGCTCGGCTTCTTCGGCCTCGCTTCCTTGTTACTGCTACGGCCGTGGAAAGTGAAAGATCCGAAGGCACGGGACTTTATAGGAGCCGGAGCATTCAACCTGATTCGCCGTGACACCTACGAGGAAGTGGGCACCTATCAGGCGCTTCGCATGGAAGTGATCGATGACTTGAAGCTGGGCGAAGCCGTCAAGAGACACGGCTTGCGGCAAGACTGCGTCGTGGGCACCGATCTTGTGCGAGTCCGATGGGCAGAAGGCGGATTGGGTGTGGTGCGCAACTTGCGGAAAAACATGTTCAGTTTGCTGCACTTCAAATGGTGGCTAGCTGCCCTTGCCACTGTCGCTGCCGGAGTCTATCAACTGGGGCCGTGGGTTGGCATCGTCCTCGCTCCGGGAATTACAAAGGTTGGATTTGCTGTTGCCATCTTCTCGATCGCCTTGCTGTACTGGCGTATGGGACGCCAGTTCGGACTTTCGCCTTGGTTCTTCTTAACTCATCCTCTATCGACTGTCATGTTCATTCTTGCGCTGCTGAACTCGGCTGTTAGCTCGCTGGTGCACGACGGAGTTGTGTGGCGAGGGACAACATATCCACTCGAAGAAATTCGAGCTTATACCGCGGAGAGACACAAAGAGCTGCTACGTGTCCGCAGCAACACTAACCTGACCGACGACACGTATTAGGCACTTCCGTTTAGTCCCTTTCAGCGCCCTCGAATTCGCTGCTTCCACCCCGGGCTTCATGCTATGCTCTGCGCCAAATCAGCCTTTGGAGTCCATTCTGCTGCCCCGCCTTTTTTCACTCGCTGTAGTCCTGGCCTTGTCGACCTGCGCTTTTTCCCAGACTGGAAGGCTTGATGCATTACTTGAGGAAGGGCACTTCAAACAGGCCGCTAGACTTATTTCCGGAAGCAAGGATCAAGATGCAGAGACTCTCTACCTGCTGTCAAAGCTCAAGCAAGGCTTCCGTAAGCACGACGAGGCCCTGCAGCTTGCCGAAGCTGCAGTAAAGGCGAATCCGAATAAGGCCGCTTACCACTTGCAGTTGGCCGGCGTTCTGAGTGAAGACATCGACAAAGCAGGCCTGTTCAAGAAGATGTCGATAGCGAAGCGAGTTCATTCGGAGCTGGAAACCGCTCTGAAACTCGAGCCAAAGAACACCGATTGCCTTTTCGGCATCATGACGTACTACGAGGAGGCGCCTGGAATTGCGGGTGGTGGGAAGGACAAGGCACACCAAATAGCCGAAGACATTGGGAAAATCGATGAATCCAAGGGCTATCTGGCTCAAGCGCAACTCGCTCGTCACGAAAAACAAACCGACAAGCGCGAAGGCCTTTACCTGAATGCGGTGAAGGCCGATCCCAAGAGCTTCGAAGCGCTGGTTGCGCTCGCCGCCTTCTATGCCTCCGAGGCTCAGAAAAAATATGAACTGGCCGACAAGTATGCGCAGCAGGCTTTAGACCTTGATCGGATCCGTATTGGGTCGTACGTCGTCTTCGCAGAAGTCGCCGCTTTCAAACAAAATTGGGACAAACTCGAAGGCTTGCTCTCTCAAGCCGAGAAAGCAAACGGAGATGATTTGAGTCCCTTCTATCAAGCCGGGCGAACGCTCCTTCAGTTGAACGAGGAACTGTCGCGAGCCGAGCGTTACTTCCGGAAATATCTCTCGCAAGATCCTGAAGGATTCACTCCATCGCTCAGCGCGGCGCACTGGCGGCTAGGATTGGTTCTGGAGAAGATGGGCCGAAAGGAAGACGCGATTAGGGAACTGGAGAAGTCGCTACGATTACAGCCGGATTTCGAAAACGCCCAAAAAGACCTGAAGCGACTGAAGGGTTGAGCTAGTTTCCGAAAAACCTCACAAGCGCCTGTGTAAGCCCTTCCATCGTGTACTCGTCGGCCTCAACGTCTACCGGCAGTCCATACTCGCGCATGGTGCGCGAGGTCACCGGGCCTATCGAGGCGAACTTCACGTGCGAAATCTTCGACGGGATGTCTGTGCCCACCACAACCGTGAGGAAGTTCTGGACAGTAGAGGAGCTTGTAAAGGTAATGGCATCCGGCAGGGGCCGTGCGGCGAAGACGCTCTGCATGCAAGATTTTGCGTCTTCCGGAATGACGGTTTGATAAGCCTCTGCGACGTCCACCTGCGCTCCCGCTGCCCGCAGTTCGTCGGGGATAACGTCTCGCGCGATCTTCGCTCTCACGAGTAGAACTTTTTCACCCTTAACTAACTTTCGCACTGCACGAACC
The DNA here is from genome assembly GCA_035567895.1 of Terriglobales bacterium. Classification (NCBI taxonomy): domain Bacteria; kingdom Pseudomonadati; phylum Acidobacteriota; class Terriglobia; order Terriglobales; species Terriglobales bacterium. Next base: position 109,592 of record DATMPC010000085.1, read on the forward strand.
ACCTCTTCTGCAACGTAGTGCGGAGGCACGATATCCACAACTAGTCCATGGTCCTGAATGCGCTCCTCAGTAGCTGGGCCGATGGCTGCAATCTTCAAGTGCTGAAGCGAATCGACGCTGAGCCCAAGCGGCTCCAGCCTGGAAAACAGAGCTTCGACGCCATTTACGCTGGTCAGTATCAGCCAGTCATACTGAAGAATGTCCTTCAGTGCGGTGTCAAGCGCGTCGTAAGAGTCCGGTTCGCGGATCTCGATGACCGGAGCTTCAACTACCTCTGCGCCAAAGTGTTTGAGCAGAGAAGACAGACCATCTGCCTGTCTGTGAGCACGCGTGATGACAATGCGTTTGCCGGCGAGAGGACCAGAGGTCACCAGCTCCGCCACCCGATGCGCCTGGGGATCGACCGTTTTCTTCTTTGCCATTGCCATGTTGAAGATGCAGGATACTACGGTTGCTGCGGTACGGAGACCTCTCTACCGTAAACCTCGTCCAAAATCTTCTGTGCGCCTCTCGCCAGCAGGGCGCGCCCAACTTCCACACCGAGTTTCTCGGGATCGGATCCCTCGCTTTCTTCGCGAATCATCGAGCTCCCATCGGGACTGGCGACTACGGCTCGAAGCAACAAACCTCGCTGAGTTGGTGACGCATAAGCTCCGATCGGAACCTGGCATCCGCCTCCTAACTGATTCAACGTCGCACGCTCACATGCAACCGCCACGCGGGTCGGCGGATGATCGAGAAATTTCACAGCCTCTATGGTGGCTGCGTCGTTCGCGCGAGTCTCGATGGCAAGCGCTCCTTGCCCAGCGGCGGGACACATTTGTGCCGGTTCGAAATACTGCCGGACCGCGTCGGTCAGTCCCAATCTAGTCACTCCGGCTGCGGCCAGGATGATGGCATCAAACGCGCCACTTTGGAGCTTTCGTAGTCGAGTATCCACGTTGCCCCGCAACGGAATGATCTCGAGATCCGAGCGGAGTGCGTGCAGTTGCGCCTGCCGGCGCAGGCTGCTCGTACCGACGCGAGCGCGCTTAGGCAATTCGCCGATTTGCGAGTAGCGAACCGACAAGAATGTATCCCGCGGATCGTCCCGCCGTGGAACCGCTGCCAGCACAAACCCGTTAGGCAGCTCGGTCGGCAAATCTTTGAGACTGTGTACGGCAAGATCGACTCGACCTGCGGATAGCGCCTCTTCGATCTCTTTAGTAAACATTCCTTTGGTGCCAACTTTAGCGAGAGCCACATCGGTAATTTTGTCGCCAGTAGTCTTGATGATTTCAATGGAGACGCTGTGCCCTTGCCGCTGAAGCAGGCTGGAAATGTGATTGGCCTGCCAAAGAGCCAGTTGAGATCCACGCGATCCAATGCGGAGTTGAGCCATCAGCGGCGAGAGCCGGGCTTTTGCTCGGCAACCTCGGTTTCGTCCTCGTCGATCGCAAGAGAATGCCGATCCTTATTGTCAGCAACGGCGGAAGCATTTTTGTCGGAAGGGCCCGATGCACCGTTCCGCCGCGCTTCCTCACTTTCGATTCCAAACAGTCCGCGCAAAAGCTCTGCGGTAGTGGCAAGCTGGTCTGAGCCGCTGAAGCTCTTGAGTGCGGAAATGGGAGTGTGCAGAATTTTGTTTACAATGCTGCGGGTCAGATTCTCTACGGCACTCTCCTGCTCTGGCGAGAGCTTACCCAACCGTCCGCGCAGACGATCGAGTTCCGACCGCCGAATGTCCTCTACGCGTTTTTGCAGCGCCACGATTGTGGGCACTGCATCAAGGCTTTGCACGCGCCGCTGAAAGCGGACGACTTCTTCTTCGATCAGCCTCTCCGCTCGCTCGGCCTCACGTCCGCGATCGCTGACGTTGGCTTCGACTACCTGCTGCAGGTCGTCGATGTCGTAAACGAAGATACCGTCCACATGGCTCAGTTGTGCATCCACATCGCGCGGCACGGCGATATCGATGAAGAACATTGGCCGGTTCTTGCGGCGATGCATGAACATCTCGCCATGTTCGCGCCGGAAGATCGCGTGAGGAGCGCCGGTAGAGGTGATTACGATGTCGGCCTGGTCAGCGGTGCTGTAGAGCTGGTCAAAATGGATCGCGCTGCCGCCCACACGCTCCGCCATCTGCAGTGCACGGTCATGTGTGCGATTGGAAACAAAGATTGTGCCGGCTCCATGCGAGCGAAGATGGCGGGCCGCCAATTCACTTATCTTGCCGGCGCCTACTACGTACACGCTTCTACCTTGCAGGCTGCCGAAAATCTTCTTAGCGAGTTCCACAGCGACTGACGCAACCGAGACTACCGAGCTTCCGATGGCCGTCTCCGTCCGTACCCGCTTCGCTACTGAAAAGGCTCGGCTCAAGAGCGCATCGAGATTCGATTGAACGGAACCCACGGCTTTGCCGATGGCGTATGACTGTTTAACCTGGCCCAGAATCTGCGGTTCTCCAACGATCATTGAGTCAAGGCTCGCGGCTACGCGAAAAACATGCCGTACCACATCGTCGCCGTTGTACTCATACAGGTGCTCGCGCAGCGCTGATACATCGGTTAGGAGGTAGTCGCGAATGAAGGCATACAGATCGGCGCCACTTTCGGAAGCGACCGCAAATTCGACTCGATTACAAGTCGAGAACACCACGCACTCACCGACACCGGGATGTTCCAGCAGTCTCCGGGTAGCTTCCTCCAGACGCCATTCTGGAACTGCAATGCGTTCTCGCACTTCGACGGGGGCCGTCTTGTGGTTCACGCCAATGAGTTGGAGTTTCATCGCGCTACGAACCTGTGGACTCCACTGAAGTAGTTTGCTGCCCAAACGCTAAGCGCTGCAGCGAAAGCGAAGGCTGTGAGCAACGCGGCACGCCGTCCGCGCCACCCGGAGTTCCATCGCGTGTACAGCATCACCGTGTAAACGGCCCACATCAGCAGGCTGAGAATGATTTTGGGATCCTGAAAATAACTCGCCCCGTATTGCATCTGGGCGATCACCGAACCGGCGATCAACCCGATCGTCATGAACGGAAAGCCGATGATCAGGAGTCGATAGCCGATGTTGTCGATAGTCTCCAATGCAGGAAGCTTACCGGCGATTCCATTCAGATCCTTGCGCTTGAGGCTGCGCTCGTGCAGTAGATACAGCACGCTGGCGATGAAGCTGAAGAAGAGAGCCGAATATCCAACCAGAATCAGGATGATATGGGTGTAGATCCATCCGCTGCGCAATTGCGGTGAAATCAATTGTGGTGGGCCCTGTGCCAATGCCGCCGATAGGGAAAGTAGAAATGCGATTGGCAGGACAACGATTCCCGGAGATGTGGTCCGATAGATGTAATAGACGCCGATGAACAGCAGCATCATCAGGAATGCAAGCAGCGATTCCGACTGATGCAGCGGACTTCCGGCCATACCGCCGGATACAAACGCTTCTACCAGCGCGACACAATGCAGCGTGACCGCAACTCCGGCGATGGGGAGAGTCGCCCTGGACAGAATTTCGCGCCGCCGCAGCAGCGCGATCAGGGCGTACAGCATGCTGAGGCCGTACAAACCTGCCGCGATTCGTAACCAGAATAGAGACATGGAAAACTATGCCAATTCGCCCGCGAAGACTCGATTGTCTCCGTTGCTACAGTTGAAATTCCGCAACTTGAAGGCGAACAGTACCACATAATTATACGCAGCGTGGTTCGCCCATTTTGCCTTTACGCCAGCGCGATCACCTGATGGTCGTGGCATTCGGGCCGATAGTCTTCGATGAGCCGATCGATCAGCTCAGTCCCAAATTTGGCCAGGAAATAAATTCCGGCTACGCGCCGCTCCTGGAGCTCCTTTTCGGGAAACAGTAAGGAACTGAGCATGCTCGCGTGACGGTCCAGGACCTGTTCCCGATGGAGATTCGCGCGTGCCGCCCGTGATTCCAGGCGCTGAAGTTGATGCCGCATCTTGCGCGCCGCAACCTCACCCGCTGCCTCTACAGTTGGGTCGAGCCTTTTTAGCGAGTGGAGGAGGGGAGCCAGCAAGCGTTCGAGATGTTCGCGGCTACGATCGAAGTCATCTTTTATGTCAGCTGGAATGGTTCTCTGCGCGAGCGCGGCTACAAAGTCGTCTTTGGGTTGGAGCACGTCACGAAGCCTGAGACCGTACTTACGCATCCAGCTCGCGAGGCGCGCCTCGATCAAAGTCGTCGAGAATCGAGGCCATACCGGCGTAGTCCTGCCCAGCAGACGCTCGTATACAACCTGAGACTGAGCGAAGTATGCGATCTCCGCAGGTCCAGCGATGTAGGTCGCTGTGGGGAGCAAGTAATCCTGCAGGACCGAGCGGAGCAAGACATTCGCGGTAAAAAGCTCGGGGCTGGACTCAATCTGCCGTTGCAATTGCTCTGGAGTCCACTGGGTGCCGTTGGCGCTGAAGGTTCCATTCTTGCGATGAATCGGCAGGCGCTTTCCATCCTTGAGAAAGAACAGAAGCGTTGATGATTGCGTGACCTTTACCTGCGCGTGATATCCCGCAGCTTCGAGTTCCTTCGATCGCGAGAGGAGCGCGCGCGTCAGCTCTTCTGCGTATTGAGCGGCGGAGCGAAGAATCGGGGCACCGATTTGGTGGTGTTGATCATCCGATGGTTCCAGAACGATCAGGCCTTGTCGCGCGAACAGCTTCGTCATCAGCTCCGCGAAGGAGGTCGCGAATGTCTTTCCCGGCTGATAACTCGATCGCACCAGATCGAGCGTCTCGGATTCACCAACAAGTTGTTGCAGCTGGTCAACCAGCGAGACGATATCGCCGGCAAGGGAAACGGTTCCGACCGGACACCCTGGACAGCCTCGCGAAGACGTTTCCAATCTCTGCAGTTCGCCCCGGCTATCGGGCACAAAAGCGTGATTCACCTCTGCCAGATCGTGGTCTTCCGACGCCAACCAAAACACTGGGACGGCTTCCACTCCTCTGGCCGTGAGTTCGCGTGCGAGGCGAATGATGGTGACGGCCTTGTAAAGCGTGTAGGCCGGTCCCAGAAACAGACCCACCTGTTGGCCGCTAACGACTGCACGCGCTCCTTTACGAAGTTTCTCGATGTTGCTAAGAGCCTCGTCTCCGGCGTTCCAGGCGCGATTTTGTCTTAAGAGCACATCAGCGACGCGTTCCCGACGTTCAACCGGGATGCTTACGCCGCGAGCCTGACTTTCGAGTTCATCGAGAGAAAGTGTGGACGTGGGATAGAAGGGGCGAGTCTGCGGATTAGCGGTGAGGAAGTCGAGAAAGAGCCGCGAAGTGCCGGGCACATCACGGAAGGGAAGACATTCCTGGTCCAATCGGGCCTCTCTCGCTCAAGTTCATACTACAGTGGAGTTTGGATTTCAGCGGACTGCAGAAGGATGCAGAAAGTCCTCGTTATCCCGCGGCCATTGCGGGTTCAGTGGCGTGCTGCTGAATTTCCTGCCATGCACCACGAATGTGCTCTTCTTCAGTGTAGGCCTGGCCAATACACATCCGGATTGCAAACTGTCCTTTAAGCTTAGTGTGCGACAGAAAGAGCTTGCCTGATGAGTTCAGCTTCTTCATCAGAGCTTCACTGGCTGAATCTGGGCCCTTGAGGCGGAAGCACACCAGGTTCAAGGAAACAGGAGCCACAATCTCAAAGCGGGAATCCGCCTTGAGCCAGCCAACAAACTTTTCAGTGAGCTCAATATGGCGACGGACCATTGCCTGCAATCCCTCTACCCCGTAAGAGCGCATGACCAGCCACAATTTCAGAGCGCGAAACCGTCTGCCGAGCGGGATATGCCAGTCACGGAAGTCTACGACGGCACCCGTAGCTGAAGCCGCGTTCCGCAAGTACTCAGGAGTGATCGCCAGGGTTTCCGTCAGCTCCTTTCGGTCGCGGACATAAAAGCAAGTGCAATCGAAGTTGGTGAGCATCCACTTGTGGCAATCGAAGCAGTAGCTGTCCGCCAGCTCAAGCCCGTCGTGAATCGATCGCAGCTCTTGGCAAAGCGCGGCTGTACCCGCCATCGCCGCATCAACGTGCAGCCAGATGTTGTGCTCGCGGCAAATAGCGCCAATCTCCGGCAGCGGATCAATCGACATCGTCGATGTCGTGCCGATTGTCGCACCCACAAAGCAGGGAACGCGACCGGAAGACTTGTCGTCCTGAATCGCTCGCGCCAGCGCAGCGGGCTTCATGCGAAACTGCTCGTCGACCTCGATCACGCGCAGATTCTTTCGTCCAATGCCTGCAACTTTTATGGCCTTCTCCATCGAGGAATGCGCCTGCGCCGAGGTGTACGCCGTGAGGCGCTGATCGCACCCATCCTCATTCGAGCTGAATTGCGTCGCTCGCTCGCGTCCGGCAAGCACAGCGCAGAGATTTGCACTCGATGCCGAATCCTGGATCACGCCGCCACCTGTGCTTGTCGACAGAAAATGTTTGGGCAGGTCGAGCATCTCCACCAGCCAGTCGAGCATGCGCATCTCGAGTTCCGTGCATGCTGGACTCGTTAGCCACAACATTCCCTGCACACCCAGGCCTGACGACAGCAGATCGCCGACTACGGACGGTGGAGAGCTATTCCCCGGGAAATAAGCGAAAAAGTTTGGCGACTGCCAATGCGTAATGCCCGGCAGAATCTTGCTGTCAAGATCCTTGAGAATCGTCTCGACCGGTTCGGGAGCCGAAGGCGCGCGGGAGGGAAGTGAGGCGAAAACGTCTCCTGGTTTCACCTGCGACAGCACGGGAAGCTCCGGAGCGCGCGCCAGGTACTTTGAAATCCATTCGAGCGCAACGCGACCGTCTCGAAGAAGCTGTTCCGATGCCACGCGAGATTTGCCGTTGCGATTGCTCATTTCACTCCGTGCCTTGCAGATGCCTCATGGGACTTGTGGCAAAGTCGCCCTCGGCTGTGTGCGCTGGCACTCCGACGATGTGTTGGATGTCGCCCGAACTAGAAACGCACCTTGAAATCCGGCTCCTGATGCACGTGGATGCTATCGATGAATCGCACTTTGCCGGTACTACGCGTCATGACAAGCGACTGCGTGCGAATCCCATCACCAAAAAAGCGCACTCCTTTGAGCAACGATCCATCCGTCACGCCGGTCGCGGCAAAAACGATGTTCTCGCCCGGCGCCAGGTCCTTGGCGAGATAAATCTTCTTCGGGTCCTTGATGCCCATCGTCTTCACACGCTCTTCCAACTCCGGCTTGTCCACTACCAGCCGCGCAAAGATCTCGCCGTTCAGGCAGCGCATAGCAGCCGCGGTTATTACGCCCTCAGGAGCTCCACCGATACCCATTACGGCATGAACACCGGTCCCCATCACTGCCGCCGCAATTCCTGCCGAAAGGTCTCCATCGCCGATTAGTTTTATTCGTGCACCCGTCGCGCGGATCTCAGAGATGAGCTTTTCGTGCCTGGGACGATCAAGCACGATAATCACCAGGTCCCTCACATCGCGGTCAAGACTCTTGGCAATCATCTTCAAGTTGTACTTCACCGGAGCGTCAAGATCGATTCCGTCCTTGCACGGCGGTCCCACAACGAGCTTTTCCATGTAGCAGTCGGGTGCGTGCAGCAGTCCGCCGCGCTCCGAAGCCGCGAGGACGGTGATCGCGTTGGGAGCTCCCGTAGCGCACAGATTCGTCCCTTCCAGCGGATCAACAGCGATATCCACTTCCGGAAATGCCACGCTGTCGGGATGTTTCGCCCCCACCTTCTCGCCGATATACAGCATGGGAGCCTGATCCCGTTCACCTTCGCCGATCACTATCGTGCCGCGCATTGGCACGGAATCCATCGCGCGCCGCATCGCCTCAGTCGCCACCTGATCCGACTTCGGACGATCCCCCATGCCCATCGTCTTCGCCGACTCGATCGCGGCTTCTTCAACAATGCGTGTAAATTCGAGCGCCAGTTCGAACTCCATCTGCTGGCTTAGGCCATTCGGCGACGGGATGGTTTCAATTTGGGTCTTCGGCATGGAAAGCCCTCCGAGAATACGATGCTGATACTTCAGGAAGCGAGCTGCAGGCGGGGGTACCCTGCGGACGAAACTGCCGATTATAACCTTAGGACGGAGAGGCGAACACGAAGGTCACAAAGGAAACTTCAAAGGTCACGAAGATTGAGACTCAGTGACCTTGCTGTTTCCTTCGTGACCTTCGTGTTCGCCTCTCCGGTCTTACTTGATCACAGTCTTAGCTGCGGACATGTTGTCAAAACGATCCCATACACGCACCACCACCACGTGCTCTCCCGAACTCACTACTTGCGCAGGTTCCTCGCTGCCACCATCGCGAGTGCGCGAGCGCTTGCCCGCCTTCTTGCCGTTTTCGGCCGCGGCTTGAACTTCTGTGTTCGGCAGGCCTGCCGAGAAGTCATATTCCTCGGTTGGGGAATCGGAGAGTTTCCCCACCGGCTCTACATAATGCCATTCACCCGCGTCAATCGAATACTCGGCACGCTTGATCGGTGAGAAGCTGTCGGCGGCGCGGAAGCTCACGTGCATCGTGTTTCCTTCCACCTTGGCCTGAAGCGCCTGAACTACCGGAGGCGTACTGTCGACTTCAAAGCGCGAGCTGATCTTCTCGTCCGTCAGCGCCTCATCGGGCGAGTGCGAGGGAGCGTCCGATGCGACAATCCGAACCTCATATCCTCCGTCAGGCAGCAGACTCGAGTCCCATGAGTAGTACTTGTCCGGGATGTTGTCCTTCAGCAGCTTCCAGTCGCGTTCGTTATCGCCGCGGTAGTAAATGGAATAGACAAGATCGTCGTCATTATCGTCATGTGCGCCCCAGCGCACCGCGATGTAGTCACGATCCTTGACCGCCGACGGAGGAGTATCGAAGCGCACTGGCGCTGCCACCGGCGTGTTTCCCAGCGGGATATTCACGTTCTCAGTAGTCGGTTTTTGCGCGGGCAGGGAGGTGATGCGTGCGCCGACTTGCACATTGATGTCTTCTATTACCGGAGCAATGTTTTTTGGCAGATAGTTGATCGCCACGCTTTCAATCTGTGTATTCGCATTTCCGGGATGCAACGAGACCTTCCATTGCACGAAGCGGGCCGCCGGAATCGACAGTCGCTCAGCGGTCTTCAAATCGATCTTCGTCCATGGACTCCAGTTGCGATCCGGATTATCGACGTTCCCACTTCGGGCAAAGAAATCGAACTCGCCGGTTCCGCGCACTTGCGGACGCCCCCACTGCGAGAAGCTCTTAGCGTCGAAGACGTCACTCTCATACGTTCCTGCCTGCTCGCGCCCCGGGCCAAGGACAAATAACTTGCCCAGGTTGGCGGTGACGGCATAGACGGCCCCATTGCTGGCCCGCGCCATTGACGTAATCTGATTCGCGCTGAGCTTCACCAGATCGCGGTAGATTCCCGTTTTAGAATTGGGCGCAACAGCATAGATGTGACCACGGTTACCGGTGCCGGCGAGCAACTGTCCGTCCGGAGCGAAGGTAAGCGCGTAAACCAGATCGTCTCTGGAACTCCAGATGCGGCTTGGGGATCCATCCGTAGAGATCGTGTAGATCTCTGAGCCACCGCTTATCTGGCCGGGCAGAGAAGGTGGTGCTGCTGTGACAACGGCAGGCGTGCTGGCCGGAGCCGGAGGCGGAGGCTGTGGAGATGGGGTTACAGCTCCACGCTTCTCTCCCACGCCCGCGGCGAAGATGTTGCCGGCTGCGTCGGTGGCGAGCGCGGTGATCTCCTTTTTGGGCGCGCTGTACAGCACGAACGCCTCCCCGGCTGGGGAAATGCGGTATACCAACCCGCTGCCGTCCGATCCGGCAATTACCGTGCTCAATCCCGGCGTACCTTTCTTACTGCGCTTGCCATCTTCCGGCTCGGCGGTTGGCTTCACCAGGGCCAGGCAGCGAATGTGGGCTTCGTCGCTCTTGAAGAAAACCGACCCCTCTCCCGTCTTCTCGACCTTGAAAATCTGACCGTTGTCGCCGGTCGCGACATACATCCGTCCAGCCGGATCAAGTTCGATGTCCCAAATGTATTTCGTTTTGGGATCGAAGAAGACCGAAGAGTTGTACATGTTTTCGGCTTCGGTCGTCTTTGTGACGGCCGAATCGTTCTGCGCAGGCTGCGGTTCTTCCTTCTTTGCTTTTTTCTTCTCGGGGGCGGGCGCGTTCGGCTGCAATTTGTACACCCGCCCATCCGGGGATGTGGCTGCGTAGATAGTGCCATCGGTATCGATGGCCAGCGCCTGTACCTGAAGTTCTTTGGCTTCGAAAATGACGTTTGCTTTGCCGTCTGGAGTCACGCGATAGACGCGCGCCGGCGATCCAGCGCCCAAATAGGCATTGCCCTGAGCGTCACTCACTACCTGCCAGATGTAAGTTGAAGGCGAGGTGTAGATCGATCTCAGCGATGGCGCGAGCTGCAAGTTCCCATCGCTAGAGATGGCGACGCCATTACTCGTCCCTTTTTCAAACTCTTCAAACTTGGATTGCTGCCAGAGCTGAGTACCCTCAGCCCAAACGGCCGAGGAGAGTAGAAGAAGGCAGAACGCCTTCAGAAAGCCTTGAACCATATTCCAAAGTGTATGCGAAAACCCGAATTGAAGAGCGAACACGAAGGTCACGAAAGACGACACAGAAGGCCACGAAGTTGACGATGGAAGGTGGTTTCGGGAGGTCCTACTCCGTGACCTCTTTTGTCGTCCTTCGTGACCTTCGTGTTCGCTGTGTCGGGGTTTTCCGAAGAACCCACAAGACTCCACAGCTTTGCCCCGATAACCGTCATTGATTCCTGCTCTCGAGGCTCCTACAGTCAAATGCCTCCGCGGCGTCAAAACGGGCGACGCTGGAGTGGTAACTGCGAGGACAGGTGCTGCTCGGGGCCGCACCTGTTATCCACAAATTATTAACAATCCGAATTCCGCCAAAAACCACAGTCCAGGCTGGCGATGATTGAAAGGCAAGGGGTTAACCAGCCAGCAGCTAGTCTGCATTTCAGCTACAATATATGGGGTTAGCCTATTGACAGGCCCCATATGCAGGTGTAACTTACGTTTCCACCTGCTCCTGAAAGTCACGGAGCGGGTGACAGTGGCCCTCCCCCAATCGGATGGTTTTGTGATCGGGTGAGTTTCCAGCGATGGCTCCCAGGACAGCAAATCTCGGATTCATCAAATCGCAAAATCATCCAATTTGCGTCAGCCCCCTTGGACGTTCAGAGGTGAGCGTCCGCATAACAACAATTAACCGGTGCAGCGGTGACACCAATGGGAATCGGGTGATTGCGTGATCGGGTGAAGTAAGACTGGTTTGGCTGCTGGTTTTACTTCACCCGATCACCCGATGACCCGATCACCCGATCCGAAGTGACCCGATAAGAGAAGCGGTCGATATCCCTCAGGAGCCTCCCATGGCTGAAGTGACCAACAAGACGCAAGTGGCAACCGGAGCAGCCGCGAAGACGGCGCCCGCAGTCTCCACCCCCTCAACCAGGAAGGCACCGGGCCTCCAGTTCCGTCGTTATTTCACTAAGCCAGGTACATCGCCGTACGACCAGTTCCAGTGGGAGCTGCGTACCGCCTCGATCACCGACGCCCAGGGCAAGACGATCTTTGAGCAGAAAAACGTAGAGACTCCCAAAGACTGGTCGATGACGGCAACCAACATCGTCGCCAGCAAGTATCTGCACGGCACCGTGGGAACTCCTGAGCGTGAAAGCGGCGTGCGTGCCCTGGTGGGCCGCGTTGCCGAGACGATTAGCGACTGGGGAGTCAATGGCGGCTACTTCGCCACTCGCGCCGATGCCGACACATTTCATGATGAGCTGGCGTACATCCTGCTCGACCAGCGCGCAGCGTTTAATTCTCCCGTGTGGTTCAACGTGGGCTGCGACCGCCTCGAGCCCAACTCCGATGCGCAGAACTGGCACTGGAATCCCGAAATGGGAAGTGTGCAGTTCGGCGTGACCGGCTATCGCAATCCGCAGTGCTCCGCCTGCTTCATTAACTCAGTAAAGGACTCGCTCGACTCCATCCTCACGCTGGCCAAGACGGAAGGCATGCTCTTCAAGTGGGGATCGGGAACTGGCACGAATCTTTCTCCGCTGCGCTCCTCGACCGAGCAACTCTCGGGCGGAGGCACAGCTTCAGGTCCGCTGAGCTTCATGCGCGGATTCGACGCCTTCGCCGGCGTCATCAAGTCGGGCGGCAAGACCCGCCGCGCTGCCAAGATGGTGATCCTCAACGTCGATCACCCCGACATCGAAGACTTTATCGATTGCAAGCGGGAAGAAGAGGCCAAGGCTTGGGCGCTGATCCGCGAAGGCTACGACGGCAGCACGCCCGACTCGCCTGCCTATTCGTCGATCTTCTTCCAGAACGCGAACAACTCCGTGCGCGTGACCGACGAGTTCATGAACGCGGCCATCAACGACGAGAATTTCTTTACTCGCAGCGTGAAGGAGAAGAAGCCGTTCGCGTCGAAGAAGGCCAAAGATCTGCTGCGCAAGATCGCCGAAGCCACGTACTACTGCGGCGATCCCGGCATGCAATACGACACCACCATCAACAAGTGGCACACGTCGAAGAACACCGCCCGCATCAACGCTTCAAATCCGTGCTCGGAGTACATGTTCCTCGACGACTCGGCCTGCAACCTGGCCAGCATCAACCTGCTGAAGTTCTATACGAACAACACCTTCGACATCGAAGCCTACAAGTTCGCCTGCGACGTGCTGATCACTGCACAGGAGATACTGGTGGACAGCTCGGGATATCCCACCGAGGCAATCGCGCGCAACTCGCATGACTATCGTCCGCTGGGACTCGGCTACGCCAATCTTGGCGGCTTGCTGATGGCCGCAGGCTTGCCCTACGACTCAGATGCCGGACGCGACTATGCTGCCTGCCTTACGGCCATCATGTGCGGCGAAGCGTACTACCAGTCGTCGAAGATCGCCGAGCTGTGCCTCGCTCTGGCTCCTGCGACTCCGCTCACGCAAACCGCGGAGATCACCGGCGCAGCCTGCCCTGGCTTCTATGTGAATCGCGAACCATTCCTCGACGTAATCAGGATGCACAGGGCAAGCGTCAACAACATCGGTTCCTCTGTGTCCTCTGTGGTGAACGATAAGCAGTTGCCCAAGCTCATCGAAGCCAGCAAGGAAGCTTGGGATAACGCGCTAGCCCATGGCGAGAAACACGGCTATCGCAACTCGCAGGTCACGGTGCTCGCCCCCACCGGCACGATCGGCTTCATGATGGACTGCGACACCACCGGCATCGAGCCCGATTTGGCACTGGTGAAGTACAAGAAGCTGGTCGGCGGCGGCATGATCAAGATCGTCAACAACACCGTCCCGACTGCTCTGTTCAAACTCGGCTACTCCAGCGAGCAGGCCAACAACATCGTCAGCTACATCGACGCCACCGGCACCATCGAAGGCGCGCCTGGTCTGAAGGAAGAGCACCTGCCCGTCTTTGACTGCAGCTTTAAGCCGTCCAAGGGAACGCGCTCTATCCATTACATAGGCCACATCAAGATGATGGCGGCCACGCAGCCGTTCATCTCGGGCGCGATCTCGAAGACCGTCAATCTGCCCAACGATGCAACCGTCGAAGAGATCGCCGAAGCGTACATTGAATCCTGGCGCCAAGGCCTGAAGGCCGTAGCCATCTACCGCGACGGCTCGAAGGGCGCGCAACCACTCAACGTGTCAGACGGAAACAAAGCGAAAGACACAAAAGCCAGCACTCAGCAGCCGGTAACCAGCCAGCAGATAGTGCCAGAAGTGCAGGACCAGAACGCTCCACCGAAAGCGGTTCGCCATCGTTTGCCGGAAGAGCGCGCCTCGCTCACACACAAGTTCTCCATCGCCGGGCATGAGGGCTACATCACGGTAGGTCTCTATCCCAACGGACAGCCGGGCGAGATCTTCATCAAGATGGCAAAGGAGGGCTCCACGGTCTCCGGGCTCATGGACGCGTTCGCAACATCCATCTCGCTAGCCCTGCAACACGGTGTGCCGCTGAAAGTGCTCTGCGAGAAGTTCGCCCACACCCGCTTCGAACCCAGCGGCTGGAGCGGCAACGGCAAGATCGGCTTCGCCAAGTCAATCACCGACTACATCTTTCGCTGGCTGCACTTCCGCTTCGTCGAGCCCGAACAGGGAGACTTGTTCGAAGGCATGCTGAAGCGCAACGGAGTCGCGGATCCAGCCGCCTCGGCGGGGAGTCTACCGGCGCCGCCTGAGAGCGTGGCTGGCACGACTTCCTCTGGAGCACAGTCGGGCTTAGCCGGCAGCCGGAAGCTGGAAGCTGGAAGCGTGCATCCTGCCGATGCACTGCGCGACATTGTGGACATGGGCGACGCACCCTCATGCCACGTCTGCGGCTCCATCATGACGCGTAATGGAAGTTGCTACAGATGCATGAGCTGCGGCAGCACCAGCGGATGTAGCTAAGAAGATTTGAAGTTGTGGCACAGCCGCCCTCGGCTGTGTTCCAGCCCCGGAGGTAATCAAAAGCAGAACACGGATTAGACGGATGTAACGGATCGGACGGATGAACCGAAACATGGGTTCACTTCACCCGATCACCCCATTCAGTTTGCCTCTGGCCGAGGAGAAACTCCCCGAGATGCGCGAGACGAGAGATATGTTCCAAATGCCGAATGAGAAAGTCGAATATCAACCCGAGCCGGAGAGTCTGGCAGGTTTTCTCGCGAGCTTGACCGAAAAAGTAGACGAGCTTCTATTGGCCGCGAACTTGCGTCCCAATTTGGAATAGATCGTTCGCGCAGAGTGAGAACTAGTGCCGCGCCTTTGGCGGCACTTATCTAAGGGCTCATTACGTGTTTTCGTACCTGAATTAGCAGCTACGAACGCACCTGCGGCCAGGCGCTCGAAAAGCTGGCTTGCGCGCCTCAAAAGTACCTTAAAACTGCCTCAAAAGTGCGCTCGAAGTGCCCCGAAAAAACGCTTCCAGAGCCCCAAAATGCACTTCGGATGCGTTTTAGAGACGTCTCCGATCCAAGGCCTGACGATCTCCTGCATCCTTTAGTTATGGGGCAGCCTCGTTTGGTCAAAATGGGAAATCTGCATTGCGGGCGTTTTGGGGCGTTCGCCAGAGCCAGCCAGTGGGGGAGTGGCACGCCGCGCTTACCGGCGCGTCTGCGGGCAGGCTAAATCGATTTATCTTCGTCTATATGTTTTGTTCGCCTATGGCTCCAAGGGCAAGATTCGGGTTTTCTTCTGCCGAAAGTCCGCCGGCAGCTTTTTTGATGAAAAATCGTTCTGCTATTTTCCTACTGCCTGCACGAGTTTCTGTATCGGTGCAACAACCATCAGCAGCAGTTCGGCCTGTCCCTTCTTCATCGGTTCGAGCTGTGCCATCTGCTGATCTGTCCATCCAGTTGGAACTGATGAGGGAGAGCCGAGCATATCCAAGGCTTGGAGTCCAATAATGGCCGCTGAGGAGAGGTTCTGGGAGATCACGGTATCTTCCGTCAGGAGTGAATTCTGAAGCGCCGGTGAGAGCCGATCGTGATTCAGCTTCCAGTCGATCATTGTGTCGCGAGCCAGGGCAATGTCCGCCTCTGAAGCGGTTCGTGCGAGGATTCGATCCACCAACCGCGCAAACTTTCTCACCTCAATGCTCTCGGGCGGCACGGCGTCGGGCAGCCGGTTCAGCGGAGCGTCCGTGCTGTACTTGTGCGTTCCTGAGCGGGAATATTTTTTAACGGGTTCCACGGTATTTGCCAAAGTCCGTAGCGGCTCCAGATGTTGGGGAGCGAGGCGTTCTTTCATCGTGTGCAAAGCCGAGTGATGAGTGAGTCCAAGCGTCTCCAGGCGTTCGCTCACGACCTCCATGCGGCTGTACATCGAGTCCACATCGCGAACTTCGGCTGGCGACCACAGCCGCTCAGCAATCGCTGCAGCGCGCGGCCAGATTCGGGAATCGACATTCTCAGCGCTTACCATCTCCGACCACATACACGCCTCGCCGCCGAGGATCATCTTCTGCTGCTCGGGAGTGAGCGCGGCCGCGTCGCCACTAAGGGGATCGTTCAGGTAATGCTTCTCGGCGGACTCAGCCAGGTCGAGGTAGTAGCCATTGGAAAGCAGAGCACGGTGACCCTGCTGAACAGCCTTCGCCTCCGATTCTGGTCCCCGCCACGAGTGGACAACTACTTCTTTCGGAAGATCGGGAGTGAGAACTTCGTCCCATCCGACAGGAGTTTTCTTGTACTTCTGAATAGTCTTCACGACACGCTGGGTGAAGTAAGTCTGAAGATCCTCGTTGGTCTTAAGGTTGTGTGACTTCATGAAGCTCTGTATCTCGGCATTCGCGTTCCACTCTTTGCCGTTGACTTCGTCTCCGCCCAAATGGAAGAACTCGTCGGGGAATAACTCGGCCATCTCGCCGATGAATTTGTCGAGGAACTTGTACGTGGACTCCTTGGTTGGATTCATCGCAGGATCGAAGATTCCCCACTTCGTCTCGATCTCGTACGGTCCGGGACCTGATGCCAATTCGGGATAGCCGACGAACCAGGCGGTGGCGTGTCCCGGCATGTCGAACTCAGGCATCACGCGAATACCACGATCGCGAGCGTAGGCAAGCAGCTCCTTGATCTCTTGCTGCGAGTAGTAGTGGCCGCCAGAGCCCATCTCGTGCAGCTTTGGGAATTTCTTGCTCTCGACGCGGAACCCCTGGTTCTCGCTCAGGTGGAAGTGCAGGACGTTCATCTTCGCGGCTTCCATGCCGTCGAGGTTGCGCTTTACGACCTCCATCGGCATCCAGTGACGGCACGAATCAAGCAAGAGACCGCGCCAGGGGAATCGCGGAGTATCCTCGATGTGGACGGCAGGGGCGGAGAATCCCTGCGGGCTCGGTGCGACGAGTTGCAGCAGCGTCTGCAATCCGTGGATCACGCCGAGCGCTGTCGGCGCGGAGATCTTCGCGCCGTTCTCGGTAACATCGAGCTTGTACGACTCATCTTCGCCAAGCTTCTGCACCTTCTCGCCAGCTCGTTCGCTGTGGATCGCGATCGTTGCTTTCTCTGGTGCGGCAGTGAGGTAGTGCAATGGGATCCCGGTCGCACGCGAAAGATGATCGACGAAGCGCTGTGCTGCGCCGCGGACGCGCGGATCGTCAACTCCGCTCAGCGAGATCGTAAGGCCCTGTTGCACAACCCACTGTCCTGAGCCTGCTTCGAGTTTCGAGGGCACGGGCATCAGGTTCCACGGTGGTCCTGGTTGCGAAGGTCCAGCGGTTGATGATTGCGAGGCGAAGAGTGAAGTGGCGGAGAGCACGCACAGCAGGGCAAAAAATCTCATCTCTGATCCCGAGGTGGATTTGAAAACAAGCAGCGAAGCAGATTACCGCAATTCGTCGAGGAGCGCTTGCATCTCGGAACGAGCGTGCTGATTGCGAGTTCGTGCAGCGCAGGCGATACCGTCCTCTAGCATCTTGCGCGCTTCAGGCTCGCGTCCAGCTTTCATGAGCGTTTGCGCCGACATCTGGTATGCCGGAGTGTAGTCAGGATTTGCCTGAATCAGCCGCGCAAACTCGCTCAGAGCTGTCTCGGAATCGCCGTTGTTGGCGTATTCCATCGCGAGTCCGTAACGGGCGAAGGCGTCGTTAGGGTTCTGCGCAAGGATTTCCTGAAGCATCGCTACGCGGTCCATAGGCTATTCGTGCGCGAGCGCCCCGACCATCGCCTCGAAGATTCGGAAGCCGTCCGTCATTCCCAATAGTGGATCGGAGCTGCGATCGGGATGAGGCATCATGCCGAGCACGTTGCGTCCGGCATTGCAGATGCCTGCGATGTTGTCGATTGAGCCGTTGGGATTGGCATCAGGAGTGATTCGTCCATCAGCGGTCGAGTAGCGGAAGACAATGCGTTTCTCGCGATTCAGTTGTGCGAGGGTGTCCGCGTTGCAGAAGTAGTTGCCTTCCATGTGCCCGATCGGGATTTCGAGAACCTCGCCCTGAGTGCAGGTATTCGTGAAGGGCGTATCGGTGCTCTCGACGCGGAGCTTAACCGCCTTGCAGATGTACTTGAGTCCGGCGTTGCGCATCAGGGCACCGGGCAGCAGCCCAGCTTCGCACAGGATCTGAAAGCCGTTGCAAATTCCCAGAACCAGGCCGCCACTGGCCGCGAAGCGGCTCACCTCCTGCATGATCGGAGCAAACTTCGCAATGGCTCCGGTTCGCAAATAGTCACCGTAGGCGAATCCACCGGGAACGATGATGGCATCACAATTCTCGAGATCGTGGCTGGCGTGCCACAGAAAGGTGACCGGCTGCTTCGCCGCCGAAGCGATTACGTGATACGCATCGTGATCGCAATTGGAGCCGGGGAAAACGAGTACGCCGAATTTCATGGTGTAATTTCAGTCTAGCATCGACGCAGGAGCGAGTAGTCAGTCTTCGGTTGTTAGTAATCGGGAAACACAACGACGGCAACCCTCATTGCCTACTAAACTGTCATCCTGAGTTCGCCGCGGCGAACGAAGGATCTCCCGCGATGTGTCGCGGCTCTTTCACGAGAGACGTGGCCAAAGGGCCGAGACGCAGCAAGTAAATCCGAAATATTCGCGGGAGATCCTTCGGGCAAATGAGGGCCTCAGGATGACAAGCTGAAGTTTTACTGACTACTAATAATCGATACTGAGAACCTTTCGCATGGACCTTCGCAGCCATTTTCGCACTACCGGTTCTGCGCTGAGAAACTGGTTTATCGCCACCTTGCAGGATGCAGTTGCCGTCGGCGCGATGTGGTTGATTGGACTCCTGATCCTTCGCGTTCCGTTGGCATTCGTGTGGGCGATCATCGGCGGCGCTTGCCAGTTCATTCCTAATTTCGGGCCCGTGATCGCGGTGATTGGGCCGGCATTATCCACGTTGTTTGCCAGCCAGTCGGACGCCATGATGCACCTGCTGTATGTCTTCATGCTGTACGCGATCATCGCAGTCGTCGATGGCCTGGTGCTGCAGCCGTACCTGATGAAGCGCAGCAACAAGGTTCCGATTTGGGCCTCGATTCTGGCTCCGATTGTGCTCGGAATCGTGATCCCGTTCTGGGGGGTTCTGCTCGCGCCACCGCTGCTGGCAGTGATTTATGCGTACAGGCGAAGGCAGCTTCCGCAGCCTCCTCCGCCCTAAGATAGCTGTACTCGCGTGCTATACTTCTCGTTTGTTCTCATGCGGATGCGGATTATCTGCGTCCATCTACAGACAAAATTTCGCCTCTGAGGTAGTCGCATGTCCGGCCACTCAAAATGGGCCACAATCAAACACAAAAAGGGCGCGCTGGACGCCAAGCGCGGCAAGATATTCACCCGTCTGATTAAGGAAATCACCATGGCCGCCAAGTCCGGCGGCGGAGACGCTGAGGGCAATCCTCGCCTGCGCACCGCCATCGCCGCTGCCAAGGCCGAGAACATGCCCGCGGACAACATCAAGCGCGCAGTTCAGCGCGGCACAGGCGAACTGCCCGGCGCGACCTATGAGGAGATCCTGTTTGAGGGCTATGGGCCAGGCGGTGTAGCGCTGTTGGTTGATGTCACAACCGATAACCGCAACCGGACTGTCAGCGAGATCCGCCACGCCTTCGGCAAGAACGGTGGAAACTTGGGCGAAGCTGGCTCGGTGGCCTGGATGTTCCACAAGAAGGGCTACATCGTGGTGCCGAAGTCTGCGGCCAAAGAGGATGATCTGATGTCGCTGGTTCTTGAAAATGGCGGCGAGGATCTTCGTGACGATGGCAACGATTGGGAGATCGTTACCGATCCCGGGGCATTCGAAAGCGTGCTCAATGCCGTAAAAGGCGCAAAGGTTGAGACATCAGTCGCGGAGATCTCGATGATCCCGCAGAACTACATCAAACTCGAAGGACACGCCGCCAACACAATGATTCGGCTACTCGAAGCTCTGGAGGACCACGACGACGTCCAGCATGTCTACTCCAACTTCGACGTTGATGCCAAGCAGCTCGAGGAAGTAGCCGGGTAGCACTACATTTCCGCTCTCCTGCACAGCCATCCGGCTTACCGGGTGGCTTTTGTTTTCTTCGAATTCAGGGGGAATC
Source organism: Terriglobales bacterium (assembly GCA_035567895.1). Lineage (NCBI taxonomy): Bacteria > Pseudomonadati > Acidobacteriota > Terriglobia > Terriglobales > Terriglobales bacterium. The sequence goes on from DATMPC010000085.1 coordinate 129,655, forward strand.
GAGACGCTCAATGAGCGATTTCTGGCTATCCCGATTACAATTGCTTGCCACTTTCTCACCGCGCCAGCAACTCTGAGCGCGATAATTTCGGCTTTGAATCAGGAGAGAATCGCGTGACCCCCAAAAATCTAAGAACGATTGCTTTACCACTAATCGCCAGCCTCTGCATCTTTTCGGCAGCTTGCGGAAACAAGCCGAACGCCAACAACGAACCGGCCCCCGCAGGCCAGCCGGCGGCGACATCCACACCAGGATCCGGAGAAACGTCCAGCGCCTCCCAGGCCGCACCAGCTCCTTCTCCCTCGCTCAAAACGAGGGCTACTGCCGAAGCAGGGCCAGTCATAATTCCGGCGGGGACAGTGATTACCGTCCGTACAGCGCAGACACTGGGCTCGAAGAGCAGCCAGGCAGGTGACACATTTACCGCGACCGTCGCTCGCCCCGTAGACGTTGGCGGTGCAGTTGCCATCCCGGACGGCGCCAGCGCGAGCGGAACGGTAGTTGCAGCGCATCCTCTTGGACGCTTCAAGGGCGGAGCGATGCTCGAATTGAGGCTCACGTCTGTCACCATCGGCGGGCGGACCGTACCGGTTGAAACCTCGGCTTTTGTGCGCAGCGAAAAGGGAAAAGGTAAGCGTTCGGCGACGCTAATCGGTGGCGGTGCAGGCCTCGGCGCAATCATCGGTGGCCTGGCAGGAGGTGGCAAAGGAGCGGCCATCGGAGCCTTGGCAGGCGCGGGAGCGGGTACGGCTGGCACGGCGTTCACCGGAAACAAGGAGATCGTAGTCCCAGCCGAGTATGCGCTCAGCTTCAAGCTGCTTAAGCCAGCGGAAGTAAAGAAGTAGCCGACGAGGTAACCGTTCTCGCTCACTGTCGATACTGTCATCCCACACTCCGCAGCCAGCCTTTTGGTGAGTCAATAATTTTCAATGCGGAGTGGGGGATCTGCTGTTACTCGGTGCTCACAAAAAAGCAGATCCCCGCGCAAAAAGCGCGCGAGGGATGACAGTCTTAGGATGGGGTTGACTGATCGCAAACGTCGGACTCACCGACTAAACAAGTGCTCTTCGTGACAGACTTTCCCATTTTCGGAACCCGCGTTGAAGGTGCGATCTATCGGCAGCGCCCAAGCGCGTATGCGTTAGTCCGTAATGACGCCGGTAACTTCGCCGTTGTCCGCACACCGGTCGCGTGTTATCTCCCCGGTGGAGGCATGGAGTCCGGTGAGACTCCGGAGCAGACGATTATCCGAGAAGGCCGGGAGGAGTGTGGGTTTGTTCTCAAGCCATGTGCGCGGATCGGACGAGCGATGGAGATCTGTTATTCCAGTGAGGAAAAGGAGTACTTCGAGAAAGACAGCTTCTTCATCGAAGCCGAGATCGTAGGCCATGGCCCGCAGAGCGAGCTCGATCACGAGCTGGTCTGGATGTCGGCTGACAGTGCAGGAGACGCACTCTCGCATGGAAGTCATCGCTGGGCCATCCACCGCGCGGTGGAGTCTCTATCCGCGAATCGACGCTGAAGTATCTGTCGAGCCTCGACGGACGAACCAGGATGGTAACGCTCAGCCTGACCGATTCCCGAATGTGGAACCTGAGACGTTGCTGGCCAGCAAGTAGTTTGCACCAAAGTTTCGCATCGTGTGTTACCAGTGTGATTTGAAAGCGTTTAGATGAAGTCCTAAGCTGCGGCAGGATGTCATCCTCCTCTACCAATGCGGGTATGGGTGTGCGCCGCTCACAGCGCTTCCGCGTGAATTTTCCCATCAAGTTGTTCGCCGTCGTGCAGCAGCGAAGATGCATCCTCCAAGGGCGAAGCCACGACTTGTCGGATGCGGGAATGGCGATCTACATTCCGGCCGAATTGCAAGTCGGCCAGATGGTGCAGATCGAGTTCATTCTTCCTGACTCAAATCAGAGGCTTGGGGTAACTGCTCTGGTTCGAGATTGCTCCGGCTTTCGGTGCGGTGTGGAATTCTTGAGCCTGACGCCTACGGAGCAAAAGGCGCTGACTGATTGTTGCGATAAGCTGTCGGCCGCATCGGCCTAGCCAAAGCCTCTGCAAAATCCAGGTACTAGGGAAGGGCATCGTTTTAGCCGTGCGACTTGAACGTTTGATTCCTGTCGGTAAGGCTAACGCAAAAATATTAGCGACGGGATCTTCTCTGCTGGGTACACTTGTTCGCCATCTCTATGGATCGACTTGCCAAACGAAAGGCGCTCCGCAGGATCCTCGGTGTCCTGCTGCTGGTCCTCGTCATTGGATACGCCGCGCTGCTGTTCTCAGTGAATCGCGCAATGCATCGGTCGCCGGAAGAGTTTGGGCGGTTCATGACGAAGATGCCTACCGCGATCTTCCTGATCGCTCCTTTTGAAACCATGTGGACGCGTGCGCGCGCTGGACATCTAAGAATCGGCGACACCGCGCCGGAATTCACGCTGGCCACTCTTGATAAGAGCGCGCATGTGAGCCTGGCATCCATTCGCAACGACAAGCCGGTAGTACTGGTCTTCGGCAGCTACACGTGACCGCCATTTCGGCGGGAGGTTCCCGCGCTCAACAAGCTCTACGACGACTATGGTCAGCGTGTGCAGTTTTACGCTGTTTACATCTTGGAAGCGCATCCCAGCGATGTTTGGCAGATGCAGAGCAACGTTCGCGATAAGGTCGTGTTCGCCAGTCCAAAGAACCTTGGCGAGCGCGAGCAGGTTGCGGGCATGTGTGTGCGGAAGCTCGGCATCAAATTTCCCGCGCTCATTGATGGTTTCGATAACGTCACAGAGCAGGCTTATACCGGCTGGCCCGATCGGATTTATTTGATTGATAAAAGTGGCCGCGTGGTTTACAAGAGTCGTCCAGGCCCCTTCGGGTTTCATCCTGAAGAGCTGAAGACTGCGCTGGCGCAGTTGCACTGAACCTCCAGGACAGCCGCTCTTCCCCGTCAGCACCTCAGCCGCAACTCGATCCCCAGTTAGTAACTTGGCAGCCTTTCCGCGGGTAACACGAATGGCTCCGCCGTAACGTGCCACACGCGGATTGAGATGCCGCAGGACTGCACTTCAGGCGGATGATGTAGCCAGTGGCATTGTTCCGAAAACTCGTCCGAACGCTCGTTGGGTGGGAGTCGGGATCGGCATCGCCTCCAGAGGTAGTCATCTGGCCGGCAGCGAGCAATGATCGGCGTCTTGTAGCAGTCTGTTCGCGCTGTAACAAAGCGCTTCGCTCAGGATTCACGGCTGAAGCAGTGCGCGGACCCTACAACCACGTTTGCGATTCGCATAGTCCTCGTTCCAAAAGTCGGTAATTGCCAAACTGTTTCTTACCGCCCCATGCCCGATACAATGTTGCCATGTCTGAACCAACTCCTGAGCAACTGAAGGCGCGGATCGCGGAACTTGAACAGAAGCTAACATCACGCAAATCCAGAAATCTGGAATTTCGCGTGAGTGAAAAAGGCGGAGTGAGCGTGTACGGCCTCGGCCGCTTTCCCGTCACTTTGTATTACGAGCAGTGGATGCGATTGCTGGGCACTGTGGATGAACTACGCGCTTTCATCGAGGAAAACAAGTCGCGGCTGAAAACCAAAGACGCGGAGTGAGCTCACGCCTGCTGTGGAACGGGCTCGGGAATTGGACTGGCAAGTTCTCGTCCACGCCACGCGAGAATTTGCTCGCGAAGAGTGTTCAGGCTGTTGGTGATGCGATCGGTTTCATCCACTAGCAGCGTGTGATGCTCTGTGCCTAAGGAAGAAACGAGAGCATGATGATCTTCTCTGAGGTCGGGGAATTGCCGCGGTGAAACCTGGGCTCCGCGCAAAGCGGCACTCAGCAGCTCAAGAGTTTTCTCCACATCCTGCGCGAACCTCTCAGCGGCCTCGCTCTGTGGCCACAGTGCCTTTTCGTGCGCTCCTTCCAATGCCATGGTCGCGTTGATGAAACGATGAGAGCTGGCAAGCATGGCGTTCAGCACTCGGATGTCGTCTTCATTCGCGACGGGCTCCATGCGAAGACGGTCAATTGAGGCCTCAAGCTGGCTGCGCGCGCGGCGAGCTTCGATCCGGGCAGCGTCCAATTGACGCTGCAGCAGCGGATCTAAGACGGTTTGTCGTGCGGTCATTCGGCGAAAGTATTCGTGGTAAGCATCAAGCATTCTCGCGAGGACCTCCGAGCTGCGAGCGGACTCCCACGTGGGCCAAGCCACATAAGCAGCCAGCGCGATGACTCCACCCAGCGTGGTCATGATGCCGCGAGTGAGAATTGCCTCGGTTGGTGACACGCCAGTGAACGCCACCAGCAGAACTACCAGAGCGCTTACGTTGATGGCGAATATCCCGTAGTTTGCGGGACCGATCCAGCGAACCAGGAATACAAAGACTCCAATCAGAACGACCTCCATTCCCGTTACGGGATGGAGGAATCGGAACAGTGCGGTAGAGAGCACGAGCCCTGCCAGGGTACCGGCGATGCGCAGGAGTCCGCGGCTGAATGTGACCGTAAACTCCGGTTTGAGGACGAGAGCGATCGTCATTGGCAGCCAGTAGGAGCGGCGGGCGCTTATCAGGTGAGCCGTGATCTCGCCGACGGCGAGAGTTGCGGCGAACCGCACGGCATGGCGCAAAGCAGGAGACTCAAGACTCAGATTCGCTTGCAGCTTCGCCAGGTTCTCGCGCACTCGGGTGCGCCAGTCGGGCACGGTCTCGGCGGGCGAGATTTGTGTATCGCTCAGTTCCTGGTTGGTGGCGATGGAGAAGGCGGCACGAAGCTGTCCAGCAACGGCGTCTAGCTGCCGCCGCATCGTGCGGCGCACGGCATTGGGAAATCCCGAGTCCGGAGTCTTCTCCAGCGATCGATACTGTTCGCTCAACTGCTGCAATTCGCGGAGCGCTGGCGGTCCTGAGGAGAGCGTTTTGTGTGTGACCAGCGTGCTCGCGATCATGTCGAGGAGATTGGCCGAGTGCTGCAGAAAGTGACTGACGATCTCGAGATCAGCCGACTGCTGACTCTGTCGTGCGAGGCGAGTGCGCAGCCGTCCGAGTGTGAGCAGGCTGAGGCGAAGGCGTTCAGCCTGGTTCAGCAACGCCCATAAGCGTTGTGACTCGTTTCCATGGTCGCGTCCCAGCCGGCCGAGCACGTCTTGCGCGCGGGTGACCTCGGCGGTCGATGGCGGAGCTTCCTGAGACCTCGATGCCGCCAGCGCAGATTGCGAAAGTTCGGAATACAGCTCAGCCAAAGCGCGGCGCTCCGGTTCGTGTCGCGCTAACGGCCACAGTGCGATCGATAAGGCTGTTTGAACAAGTCCGCCTAAGAGGGCCAACAGGCCGGAGTTCAGCGCCCGTTGAATCGTGAGCCCTTGTGCCGCATAGATGATCAGCATAACCAGGCTGATGACGCCCAGGCTCTCAGCATCTGCTCCAAGAATGATGGCGAATCCGGCGGCAAACCCCCAAATCACCACAGCCAGGATTGCCAAACCGGGGACGTGTCCAGTGAGTCCTCCGACGACGACAGCTAGAGCGCACAGCAACGTTGCCGTCAGCATGCGGAGGCCACGCTGCGAGTACGGATCGTGACCGTCGGAGTAGGCAACCTGAAGGGCGCCGCTGGCCACGGCTACTCCGCCCAGAGGCATACCAATGGCGACTCCGATCGCAAGCGGAACAAGCACGCCGACGGCATTGCGAAGTGCAATTGCCGGTTCAAGCTTGGTGCGATCGAATTGGGTAAGCAGCCGCGCGAATGAGCGCCACATCGGTCAGGCGAGTCCTGCTTGCGATGCTATCAATAGGCAAGTTCTTGGGCGATCAAAAGGGCTGAAATGCATTAGGGAGGGGCACCGGCTTTAGCCGTGCCGTTAAGGGAAGCGCTGATAGCCCAGGCTTTAGCCTCAGAGGTTAGACTCTTACATTGCAAAAACGGAATTACGGCCCACGTGGATATTCGCGCCGGGAGGACCCCAGCGGCTAAAGCCGGAAGTACTGAGTGCCTCTTAACGGCCCGGCTGAAGCCGATGCCCTTCCCTAAACCAACATTCAAACTTGATGAGATCACATACTAGTCAGCTTCGGAGCTGGGCTGGGGCAGCACACGTTCTTCGTATGCTTTCTGGTGCTTGGGAGCAAAGAGGATCTCAACCATCAGGATGGCCGCGCCAACCACGATCGCACTGTCGGCGATGTTGAAGTCGGGCCAGACGTATTGGCCAATGTAGAACTCGAGGAAGTCGACTACGTGTCCGTTGAGCACGCGATCCCATAGATTCCCTAGCGCTCCGCCGAGGATGAGAGACAGCGCAAAGGCCGTACTGTTTAGCCCCTGTGTGTGCCGCCACAGAAGCGCAGAAACAACGACCAGAGCCAGCAGGGAAAAGAAGATAAGAAATACGATCCGCAGCTCGGAGGGAGACTCAGAGAACAAGCCAAAGGCAGCCCCGCCGTTGGTCACATGCGTGAGCTTGAACAACCCTGGAATGACGGAGATGCTGTCGTGAAGCGGGATGGTTTTGGCAATAATCCACTTGCTGAGCCGGTCGAGCGCGAGCACGACTCCGGCAATCAGCAAAACATATCTTCGTAAGGTCCCGGTAGGCATTCCTAGACTACTGTGCTCCTGAATGTCCGCTGTGAGCCCCTAAGCCTCTTCTACAAAGACTGCCACAGCCGATACTTCGTTACCACTGGTCTTCTTGATGTTTGGGGTGCAACGCAAGGCTCTTAATTGTCCTGTCCTTCTTATCCAACGCTCTCTGTGTCTCCCATTTCGTGCAGCGCTGCGCTGCAGCGTTCGCAAACCGTTGGATATTCGGCATCAACGCCGACCTGCGTTGAGTAGTTCCAACAACGTTCGCACTTGGATCCCTCTGCGTGCAAAACTTCGACTTTGAGGCCGGATCCGTTTCCTTGGCCCGAGAGCTGGTACAGCTCTACCTGAGAGACGATGAACAGGTAACGCAGAGTTTCGCGATATTTCTCCAGCAAGCCGTAGCTCTCAGCCGGAGCTGCGATCGCTACCTTGGCCTGCAGTCCGCTGCCGATGACCTTGTCCTTCCGGGCAGTCTCCAGAGCGCGAAACACTTCTTCACGAACCAGTAACAGCCGTTGCCAATCCGCACGAATACGTTCGGTGTCGGAAGGCAGCGATTGTCTTTGCGCGTTAGGCTGTGGCTCGGTATTTCCCAGAACCTCTTCAGGTGTAGGGAAGAGCGCAAGGTGCACGCTTTCAGGTTTTTCGCCAAGCGACGGCAAGAACTGCCACACTTCTTCGGCAGTAAAGCTCATGATGGGCGCCAGCAGGCGAACGAGCACCTGTCCGATGCGCCAGATTGCGGTCTGTCCGGAGCGCCGCGCGCCTGATGTGCGCGGATACGTGTACAGCCGATCCTTCAGTACATCGAAGTAGAAGTTGCTCAACTCGCTCGTGCGGAACGCGATGATGCGCTGGTAGATGCGATGGAACTCGAACGCCTCATACCAGCGGAGCACATCCTTCACCAGATCGGAGGTGAGGAGCAGCATGAACTGGTCGATCGATTCCATCTCCTCGAACGCGACCTGATCCTGCGCCGGATTAAACTCGTCGAGGTTGCCGAGAATCCAGCGAAAGGCATTGCGGATGTCGCGATAATTGTCGGCGACGCGCCTCATCAACTCGTCTGACGCGTGCATGTCCTCGCGGAAGTCGACGGATGCGACCCATAGGCGCACGATCTCGGCACCGAGCTTGTCCGCGACTTCTGCCGGATCGACCCCGTTGCCGAGCGACTTCGACATGGCGCGACCTTGGGGATCGAGTGTCCAACCGCACGTCACCGCCAGGCGGTAAGGCGCACGATCGCGTGTGCCCACAGAGCAGAGCAGGGAAGACTGGAACCATCCGCGATGCTGGTCTCCACCTTCGATGTACATATCCGCGACGGCGTCTTTCATCACAGCGGCCCAACTCGAGCCGGACTCGAACCACACGTCGATGATGTCGAACTCTTTGCGGAAGTTTTGCCCGCCGCAGTTCTGGCATTTGACGCCAGGAGGAATAGTGTCCTTTACATCGCGCGTGTACCACGCGTCCGCACCTTCAGTTGCAAACAGTTTCACTACAGCCTGATTCGCCTCTTTCGAGCGCAGAGGCTTGTTGCAGCCTTCGCAGAAAAAGATTGGGATGGGAACGCCCCACACACGCTGGCGCGAGATACACCAGTCCGGACGCGTGCCCACCATATTGGAGATGCGTTCCTCTCCCCAAGCCGGATCCCACTTTGTTTTCCGAATCTCATCGAGAGCACGTTGGCGGAGCGTGGAGCCGTGCGTCGGGCTCTCCATGCCGATGAACCACTGCTCGGTCGCTCGGAAGATCACAGGATTGTGGCAGCGCCAGCAATGCGGATACGAGTGGGTGATCTTTTCTTCACCTAACAGCACATGGCGCGATTTCAGCAACTCGATAATCGGCTGGTTGGCTTCGAAGACGGTTTTCCCGTTGTATTCGGGCAATCCGTTGCGCAAGCGGCCTTCGGCATCGACGTTGCAGGTTTGGTCGAGACCGTATTTGACGCCGGTGTAAAAGTCATCGGCACCGTGAGACGGAGCGGTGTGCACCGCGCCAGTGCCCTGTTCGAGAGTCACGTAGTCGGCAAGCACTCCGAGGATTTTGCGGTCGAGGAACGGATGCCGGAACGTTGTGCCTTCCAACTTGCGTCCGGGGAAGCGCGCGATGACGACAGCTTCCTTCAGTCCCGTATGCTCGCGGGTCGCTTCGAGGAGTCCCTCGGCGACGATGTAAACCTCTCGTGCGTTTGCGTCTTCCAGCGCCACGTATTCGTAATCGGGATGGAAAGCGACGGCCATGGATGCCGGAAGCGTCCACGGCGTGGTCGTCCAGATGATGGTGTTGACGCGTTTTCCGGCGAGTGCGGGATCGATCGCTTCTGGCGGACTGGTAAGCGCGTACTTCACCCAGACGCTGGGACTGGTGTGCTGTTCATACTCGACCTCGGCTTCGGCTAACGCGGTGCGATCGAAGATGCACCAGTAAACAGGACGAAGTCCTTTGTAGACGAATCCGTTCTCCCAGAAGTCAAAGAAGACGCGCGCGATCACTGACTCGTATTCCGGTGACATCGTCGAGTAAGGATGCTCGAAATCGCCGAACACCCCGATTCGCTGAAACTGCTCGCTCTGCAGGTCCAGATACTTTTGCGCATAGTCGCGACATACACGGCGAACTTGCGCCGGAGCCATCTCCAATTTCTTGCGGCCAAGTTTTTCGTCGACCTTGATCTCGATAGGAAGACCGTGGCAATCCCATCCCGGGACGTAAGGTGCGTCGAAGCCCGCCATCGTTTTCGATTTCACGACAAAATCTTTGAGCGACTTATTCAGCGCGTGGCCGAGGTGGATCTCTCCGTTGGCATAAGGCGGACCGTCGTGCAGCAGGTACTTGGGCGCACCTTTGCGCGCTTCCCGAATGCGCTGGTAAATGCCGATTTTCTTCCAAAATTCGAGCCTTTTAGGCTCGTTTTGCGGCAAATTCGCCTTCATGGCGAAGTCGGTTTTCGGCAGATTCAGCGTGTCTTTCAGTTCAGAGGGCATGCCCGGTCGTTATCTACTCCTCACATAAAAAAGGCGGGAAACTTCATTATAGGGGATGGGTTTGTAGGGGCAGGGCCTACATATCTTTGGTTCCATTATTGCTTGCCCGCATCTAAGGATGCGGAATGGGCTTCGGTAGGGAGATTCTGCTGATGCCAAATCATGTGAGGAGTTGCTCAGCTTTTCCACCCATTTACTGAAATTTTTCACGAATTTTTTGGTTTGGAATCTTGACAAACTCGCAATATTCAGCACTGCTGCGCGAGCAACAAAATGACCAAAGGATTCATCGGATAGAGGTAAGCAGCCACTCCCACTGCGACAAGCGGAATCGGCTGAATGGGTCGAACAGAAGTTCTTATGGCAAACCAGGTGTTGATCGCCCCCACTGAAATTTCTCCGGTTCGTAGGCGGGTACCCGCAAGCGTGCCTAACTTTGGCCTGAAGGCAGAGACAGGACTCCTTCAGTCGCTGAAGGAGAATCTTCGCGACGTCTTTTTTCCGGAAAAATTACCACCGCTCAAGCTGACATCCCGTCCAGTTGCGGTTCGGAGCATCTGGGGGGCCTACGACAATCGGAAAGTTGCGCGCACATCCTCGATGATTGTGCACGCTGGACTGATCGGGGCGCTCATTGCTGCCTCAATCCTGGGGCACAAGGCTTATCAGGAGCAGAAGAAAGAGGAAGTGACGATCATTGCTCCCGACATCTCCGAATACATGCCCATGACCGCCAAGAAAATGCCGACGCTCCAGGGCGGCGGTGGTGGCGGAGATCGCGACAAGGTGATCGCTCCCAAGGGGCATCTTCCTAAGCCTGCGATGCAGCAATTTACCCCGCCAGAAGTTGTGGTCCGCAATGACCATCCTAAGCTTGCTGTAGAGCCGACAATAGTGATGCCTCCCCAAGTGAAGTTGGCGAGCAATAACCTGCCGAACTTGGGCGATCCTAAATCCCCTGTCATCGGCGGACCTCCGTCGAATGGCGTTGGTAGCGGCGCTGGGATCGGCTCTGGCAGCGGAGGCGGAATCGGCTCTGGAATGGGTGGTGGCGTTGGTCCTGGTTCCGGCGGCGGATATGGTGGCGGAGTTTTCCGTCCAGGCGTTGGCGGCGTAACCGCGCCCCGCGCTATCTATAAGCCAGATCCGGAGTATTCGGAAGAGGCTCGTAAAGCTAAGTACCAGGGAACTGTAGTTCTGGGACTTATCGTCGATGCTGCTGGGCGTCCCCGAGGCCTGAAAGTGGAGCGTGGGCTAGGCATGGGTCTCGACGAGAAAGCACTGGAAGCAGTGCGCACCTGGAAATTCGAACCGGCTGAGAAAGACGGCAAGCCAGTCTCAGTGGCTATCAGTGTAGAAGTGGAGTTTAGACTCTTCTGAAGTAAGTCTTCATCAGAAGAATTGAAGCGGCATGAGCGAACCTGCTCGTGCCGTTTTGCTTTTCTGGCCGTCGCGAGTTCGCCGCCGACTCTGTGTAGCGTGACAAAGAACAGCGACAATAACAAGGGGATCTCTCGAATTCTCTTCAAAATCGTTAAATTCTGCCCAAAAATTGCAAATTGTTCTTCAAGGCAGGGAATTAACAGAGATTTCTCTAGAATTGTCTGTAAGGCGGCACGAGCAAAGCACTTACTGCCGATTTGAGGCTTGATTCAAGAAATTAACTGGGAAACATCAGGGAGTTTTTTGTTCCATTTCGGTCTTGACACCTGCTGATCTGTCCCTGCCTCGGTCTGCCGTTCAGTTCCGCTTATAATCCAGTTCTTCGAACTGCCATGTGCGCCTTATCGGTTCAATCGACGCGAATTATCATAGACAGCGATCGGCTGAACCAGGAGCTGGAAACGCTTGCCTCATTTTCGGACAGCCCGTCTCCTGCGGTAACGCGAATCGTGTTTTCCGAGTCGGACCGTCGTGCTCGCGAGTACGTAAAGGGCCTCTGTCGTGAGGCTGGATTGGCAATCCGCGAAGACGCGGTTGGCAATACCTTCGCCCGTTGGAACGGAGAGCGTCCCGAGGAAGCGGCCATCGCAACGGGCTCGCACATCGATGCCATACCGAATGCCGGACGCTACGATGGCACTGTCGGAGTGCTCGGCGGCTTAGAGGCGATTCGTGCGCTCAAGCGCTCTGGACTCTCGCCAAAACGTCCGATCGAGCTGCTCGTCTTCACGTCTGAAGAGCCGACGCGCTTCGGCATCGGATGTCTTGGCAGCAGACTCCTCTCCGGCAACCGCGATGCGTCTGTCGATGAGAAGTTGAAGGACAAAGTCGGCCAGACATTACGTGAGACTCGAGAGGCGGCAGGGTTCAGCGGAGATCTGCAGCAAGTGCCTGTTTCGCGCAGCTACTACCACGGCTTCGTCGAGCTCCATATTGAGCAAGGCCCGCTGCTTGAGCAGGAACAACTCGACATTGGGGTAGTCATTGCTATTGCCGCTCCGGCAAGCCTGCGCGTCTCGGTAGAAGGGCAGGGAGGGCATGCGGGTGGAGTCCTGATGCCTGACCGCCATGACGCTCTGTGCGCCGCTGCAGAGATCATTCTTTCTGTCGAGTCTGCCGCAAAGTCAACGGGTTCGCGGGATACGGTGGCCACAACCGGCGTGTGCGATGTCTTTCCCTCTGCGGTGAACAGCATTCCGAGCCGCGTGCGCCTTGAAGTTGATCTTCGCGATATCGATGAACAGCGTCGTGAAACTGTCTCCCGATTAATTCGTCAAAGATGCGACGAGGTTGCCGGGCATCGATCAGTCAGTGTTCAAATCGAAACTGTCAACGCAGATGCACCCGGCGAATGTGCTCCTGAAGTTGTGGACGCAATTGAAAGCGCCTGCAGAACCAATCAGCTTCGATTCAGGAGGATGGTGAGTCGTGCCTACCACGATTCGCTATTCATGTCGCGAATCGCTCCAACCGGCATGATCTTCATCCCTTGCAAAGACGGCATCAGTCACCGCCCTGACGAGTACGCCTCCCCCGTGGCGATTGCCAACGGAACTCGTGTCCTCGCGCATGTACTTGCTGAACTCGCTTCCAAGTAGAAAGCAGAAACATCACTGCACGCCGATTGCGTGGTACAGCTCCGCCGGGCGGAGGAGGTTGCCGTTCTTTATCACGAGGTCGATCTTGCGAATGTCGCTGATCTGGGTGGTTGGGTCGCCGCTCACCAGAATCATGTCGGCGTACTTGCCCGGTGTAACCGAGCCGAAGTCTTTGTCCATGTGCATTACGCGGGCGCCTTCGAGGGTGGCCATGCGGAGCACTGCCGGCGCGGGAATTCCGGCTTGGCTGTAAATTTCGAGTTCGCGATGGAACGCGTACCCGTTCCCGGCATCGGTCCCCGCTACTAGCTGCACACCGCTGTCGTAGAGCTTCTTCAGCATCTCTTCCATCTTGGCGTAGGAAGCGCGGTACTGCTTGTCAGTGGCCGCGTCAGGGACGGGCAGGGAACCGCCTCCGGCTTTAATGCCACGCTGGGCTTGTACTGGAAGACGGTCGAACATTGGTTGATCGATTTTGGGAATCTGACCTTGGCGGTCCGTGTACGTGTTTTCCCACACGCCCATGGTGGGATCGATGACGATGTGGCGCTCCTTCAGCAAAGCGATGAAGTTGTTTACTGGCGGACTGTTCAGGTCGAGATCGGCACCGCGCTTGCCGGGCGCGATGAAGCGTTCGGGAGTGCGTGTCTCCTTCACGTCGGGCATGAAGTTCAGGAAGACGAAGTTCATGTGCTGGATCTCGTTGGCGCCGTCACGGATGAACTGCTCCGCGATCATCCCGGCGGGAACGTGTCCACTGACTCGCAATCCTCGCTTGTGCGCTTCGTTGGCGATTATGGGCACCAGCTCGGGTTTGACTGAGCTGTAGATCTTGATCTGGACGTAGCCCAGATTGGCATAGCGATCAACGCGCTCCACGGCCTCTTGGGGCGTCGCGGCGAGCACCTTGATCGGGCCTTCGAACGGGCCAGGTCCGTCGATGAAGCCTGCAGGCACGACACGGGGTCCAATCTGCGTGCCGTCGCCGATGTGTTTGCGCAGCACGGTGAGGTCGTCAATGCTGTTGCCCATGTCGCGCACAGTGGTGACGCCAGCCGCGACATCCATGAAGGCGTTCAGCGGGAAGAGATGGGCGTGCATGTCCCAGAGTCCAGGCAGGAGTGTCTTGCCGGAGCCGTCGATGACTTCAGCATTCGCCGGCGTGGCCTGACCGGCTTCGGCGGCAACCGACGCGATACGCTCGCCGTGCACGACCACGTGCTGCTTGGGAAGAACCTTAGCCGCCTCGGAGTCGAAGAGGTTGACATTCTTCAGGACTAAGTCGCCCGCCGGAATGTGAGTTAGTGCGTGCGCTTGCTCGGCGGCGCGGGTGCTCTCCACTTCCTGTTGCGCTTTATGCAGTATCGGGACAACGGTCTCGAATCCCTGACGCACAGTGCTGCTCCAACCATAAGCGACAGCCAAGAACTGCTGGCTTTCGTCCAGCCACAAATACGCAGGCTCGAAACCGAGGCCAGAAACCTCGTACAGAGTGGCATTAACCCTCGAATCGCTGGCCTCCACGAGCACTGACTTCACGCTGCGCGCGGATGTCTGACCTGAAGGTAAGAGGTCGATCTTTCCGCCGTTCTTTAGAGCGGCTCGCGTGAGTAACTCAAGTGACTCTGGACCGCCGTTCAAGTCGACGTAGGCCTTGCCAGATGCGTTGGGCTGGTGAGTGTCTTCCGCTTGGTTTTTCCAGGATGCGCCGCTGCCGCTAAGGACGAAGTGCTCCTCTACGGGATTCTTCATGTAGTCGACGCCCTTGGAGTCTTCTGCGATAACAACTCCTTTGACGTCGAGCTTGTATGTTGTGTAGATCTTCGGGCCGCGTCCGCGATCGTTGAATTGGAAGAACTCATGAATGACGCCATCGGGAGTTGTCCACACAGCGTCCTGACCGGACGGCGTCTTGTCACTGAGCACGACGCGGATGTGCGCTTCCTTGGGGACGTCCGTCGGCAACTCAGGTGTGGGGGAACCCTGCTGTTGCGAATTGGCGGTGATGGCGAAGGTGACAGCTAGTACGGTCGTCAGGAATGGGCGCTTCATGGCAGGGAAGCTTACCAGAGCGGCCAAGGGCTACCGGGGGGATCCAGCAGCTACGCGCTAGCGGGCGCCGCTCTGCGTAGCTACGGGATCAGGAACACGTCCAGCCTTATCGCAGCACTCTCCTGCGGGAATAGGACTGCCGTGTGGGCAGGTAGCTGGATGTCCGAGGAACGAGCAGATTTTCTCTGTAACCTCGGGTGAGAGGATGTGCTCGAACTTGCATGCCTGCTGCTCGATTTCGTCTTCGTTTTGCACTTTCAAGGTTTGCGTGAAGAGCCGCTCGGCAAGGCGGTGACGGCGAATAACATCGGCAGCACGCTGCTGGCCCGCAGGAGTGAAGTCGACAATGAATTCTCCGTGCTGCTGTGAGTGGGTTGCAGGATGTATCGCCTCGTGGCAGCGGTTCACTACATCCTTGTGCGTGTGATCGGCTGCGCCGTGAGAACGCTTCATGACGAGCCCAAGCTGCTCCATGCGATCCACTGCGAGCGACACCGGCAAAGCGCCGTCAACTTCCATGCGGCCAACTTCTGCTAGCTCGCCGTTCTCGTGCAGTGTCCAGATCTCCTCGAGGACTTCGTCGATCTGCATCTCGTCAGACATGTTGAAGATCTGCTGATGGGCGATCTGGCCGTGGTGAAGTTCCACCGAGCGGTCCGCGAGTCGAGCGACTACTGGATCGTGCGTCACCATGACAATCGTTCTGCCCTGCTGATGTAGAGTCCGCAACTGCTTCAGAACGATCTCTTCGTTCTTAGCGTCGAGGTTGCCGGTAGGCTCATCGGCCAGAATGATGCTGGGATCGTTGATCAGTGCGCGTGCGATGCAGACTCTTTGCTGCTCGCCGCCGGAAAGCTGTGCGGGCAAGTGATGCGCGCGCTCCTTGAGTCCCACTCGGTCGAGCGCTTCCAGAGCTTCCTGCTTGTCGGTCATTGAGTGGAAGTACTGCGCGAGCATGACGTTTTCCAGTGCAGTCAGATAGGGAATGAGATGGAACTGCTGGAAGATGAAGCCGATCTTCTCTGCTCGAAAACGGTTGAGTTCGGAGCCGGAGAGTTCGCCGAGATCCTTGCCATCGATGAAAATGTCTCCCGAACTGGGACGATCCAGGCATCCGATGAGGTTAACAAGTGAAGACTTGCCGGAACCCGATGGCCCCATAATCGCGAGCCATTCGCCTTTCCGCACAGAAAGCGATACACCGTCGAGCGCGCGTATTTCCCCTGCCTGCCCGCGCTGGCTCGCCGCGTAAACCTTCCGAACGTTGATGATCTCGATGGACATTATTCCCCTTTAAGGATGCCTGCCGGTTCAATTCGTTGCAAGCGTGCCAGCGGAACCGTCGCCGCGAGGAGTGCCAGAGCTAGATTTGCAAGGATCACGAGCGGCAGCACGCTCAACTGCGGCGTGACGACGGCGTGAAAGTTGGCTTGCGAAATCCATGCAGCAGTGCCGGAACCCAGAATGTAGCCGAGGACCGCAGCACAGAGGGCGATGGTCAGCGCTTCACCGGCGAAGAGAGCGTTCACGGTTGCCTGCGAGGAGCCAATTGCCTTCATGACTGCAAAATCACGACGTCTCTCCAGAATTGAGGAAGTGAGCGTAGAAAAAACACACAGCGCAACAGTCAATGCAATAAGCAGCGTTGAGGCGAGCATCACGGAGCGCATACGGCTTACCACGGCGCCCTGTGCCCGAAGCAACTGTCGCACCGGTCGAACCTGCATGCCCGGCAATGCTGATTCGAGCTGGGAAACATCGGCGGCTATCTGGTCGCGCGATCCCGGCGCTGAGATCTCGAGTAACGATGCGCCGATTCCAGTCCAACGCTCGAATGTGCTGAGCGGAATATAGACCCGATCTTCCTCATCCGATCCGGTTTTCACCGTGCCGGACTGCCGGAAGTGAAGCGAGCGTCCCGCAAAGTCTAAATCGAAGCTGCCGTGATTGACCTGCAGATGCGACTCAGCCCGCGAGCCTGCCAAAGCCTGGTCGTCTCCGCTGGGCCACTTCGAAACGGACCACCAGGCGTTGAGTCGCCGGACCTGGTCCATCTCTGTTCCAGCAACCACCACTGCCTCATCGCCACTGGTGTGAGCGATTGCAAACGCAAACGGGACTACGATCGCATCGGATCCGATGGCGGAGTGAGCACGTGTTAAGGCATCAGGAGGCAGACGCTGTCCATCAGGAGCAGCAACCGTGATGTTTGCGCCATAAGAGCGAAAATCACGATTTAGCTTATTTTCCAGGCCGCCATAGAGACTCAGCATGGCCGTGATCATCGTGGCCGCAACAGTTAGCGCGATAAACGCGATCAGCGGACGGTTGCCGCGCCCCAGCAGACCCCGCTTGAGCACATGAAGGAACATCGAGGCACGTACGCTCATACATCACCCCGAAGAACCAGCACGGGATCGAGATTCAAGGCACGATGAATCGCCGCAGCGCTACCGCCAATAGTGACAAGCAGAGCTAGAATGATGACCATCGGCAGTAGCACGGGGGTGATCGCCACACCTGAATGGAATACCGCCTGGGCGATGCGCTGAGCGATGAGGTCACCGAGCAGGAATCCGAGAATGCCTGCGCCGAGCGCGAGGAGTGTGGCTTCGCATACGAACAGAGATGCAATCGTCGAAGCCGTCGCCCCCAGCGACTTCATGAGGCCGACCTCCTGACGTCGCTCCAGAATCGTGGTCGCCATAGCAGCCGAAACGGCCAAGGCAGCCGCAATCAGCGATGCCAGGGCGATCAGCAACATCATTCCCGAAATGTGCGAAAGCACCGTGCCTTCGTTCTGCGCGGCTTGGCGAATCTGTTCGGCGCGCGCTGCCGGAAACACCTCTCGCAACTGATAGGCAATGGAGTTGGCGTATGGGGAGCAGTACCAGCGATCGCGATCCGCTGCAGTCATGCGATCGGGGTCGCGGCGGGCAAACGGGTCTTCTGGCTTTGTGAGCGCGCTCACATAGATCCTGTCCACTCCATCCGGGGCATGAGCCAATCGCTGCACGAGTGCGAGCGGAGCAACGACGGCATTGTCTTCGGTGCTTCCAGTGCTAACGATTCCACTGATCCGCGCCGAAACGCCGGAGAGGTCGATCGAGTCGCCCGCCTGTTTTCCGATACGAGAGGCCAATTGTGATCCGACAAGCACATCGGTGCTGCCATCGCTCGGCCATGTCCCTTGTACCTTCCACCAGGGATAGAGCTTCTCGACTCCGGTTGAGAACTCTTCTGTTCCAAAACGGAGCTGTTTGTCGAAGTAAGTGCCAAGCACGCGGATTGGACCTGATTGCCCCTGGACCTGCGTTTCCAGAAAGGGCGCAAAGGCGAGAATGTTGTGACCCCAGAAGATTCCTTTGATGTTCGGGAGGGTTGATTCCTTCAGGTAAGTTCCGGGAGACGCAGGCTTCACTTCCTGATCGCCAACGCGGACCTGTAGAGCGGCATCCTCTGGGTAGACAACAATGTTTGCGCCGTACACGCGCAGCTCACGATTGATCTTGTCGCCTACGTCAACGCCCACGGCAATCATCGCAGTTGCGACTGCGACCCCCAAAGTAACGGCAATTCCGGCCAAGAGCTTGCGCCGCTGTTGTCGCCGGAACGATTGATAGAGGAGACGGAAAAACACGAGGCCTACTTCGCGGAACTCGCCGCGTCGCTCGAGAGATCAGCCTGGCTAATCGTGATCTGGTCGCCATTGATCGACGATTTGAGCGGAATAGGATTGCAGCCGCCGGCCTGTCCCATTGACTGAGCGTTTATCGGCGCTGAGCAGTTTTTACAAATAATCTGGTTTCCGCTTTTGTAAAAGCCAACCGGACCGCAGATCTGGCAAGCGTCCAGAACCGTGACGACCTTCCCGTCGGGCTTCTTGAAAATGAGGAACCGTACTTCCTTACCCTCCAAGTTCGCCGAATAACGGTGCAGTTCACCGTCCGAGACTTCACTGATCGAAATCGTGACCTGTCCGCCAACGAAGGTCAGCTCGTGCGCCGGCGATAGGGAAGTAGTGCTCTTTGCATAAATGAACTCAGCGGTCACCAGCACAATGAAGACAAATGAGGAGATATAGACGGCGGTCGACCAGAGCTTTTCCTTGCGCGCCGACCAGAGTGCCTTCCGCTGAAGAGCCCGGGAGTTCGTTCCACCTGATGATGAGGGTGGAGCTGGTGTTCCACCGTCGCCCTGGCGTCGGCGTTGATCAAACAAAATCATCAAAGCCGCTAACGCGAGAATCGTGACAAAGAAAAACAGATCATTGCGCACAATCGGGCCGATCAGCGCCATCTCTTCACGGCTCGACGGAAGTACACCGTTCTCCGAGAGTTCGTGCAATCCAGAGACAAGGAGCTGAGCCGCGACGAAAATCAGGATTACAGTGGTCACACGGAAGAAGCGCTGCAGATTGATACGAATGCTGCCCTTCACGAACATCACACCAAAGACAACTGCGAGCAGCACCCCGATAAGAGTTCCCATGAAGCTCAAGAGCTGTGTTGAGTTGAACTCAACGGCCGTCAGGATCAATACAGTTTCTACGCCTTCGCGCAGAACCATGAGAAACACGAACAGAAACAGGCCGGAGATGCGCCCGCCACTGGCCAGCCCGCCGACTTTCCCCTCGATGTCGCCTTTGAGCCGTTTGGCTGCCCGGCTCATGAACCAGATCATGGTGATAACGAAGAATGCGGCGACCAGCATTACCCAGCCTTCGAAGATGTCTTGATTGAACTGAGTACGGGAGAGGACGATGGCCACGCCAATGCTGCAGAGAAAGGCAGCTCCAAGGGCCGCGTAGACCACCCGACGCAGCTCCGGACGCCCAATCTTCGACAGATAGGCGAGAGTGATTCCGACGATCAGTGCAGCTTCGACGCCTTCACGCAGGGTGACAATAAGAGCTTGGAGCATTGCTTAGGTGAAAATGAAAATGAATTTCAATTTCAACTAGTATTGTAACAGCTTGAGACCATTGCCCGATAGCTTGCGAGTGCTCTCTACCGGTGCGCCATCGGAGTTCGACTGAACGGGCAGGTTCTTCAGCTACTCTGCCATCCCGCTCGCAACCAATCGCGTCCAAGACGTAGTCATTGTTGAACGCGACGTCTTCGCTCCAGCACAAACAGCAGTAGGAGAAACAAAGCTTGTTCCAATTGCGGGTGGCACGTAACGTCGCGGAAATTGAAAGGCTCGGTCCGTCATGGGAGTCGCTCATGACCCCGGAATTGACCTCGTTCCAGAGTCACCGGTGGAATCTCCTGGCCGCAAATCTCTTCCGGGAGCGGGAAGAGCCGTACTTCATTTTCGCGGAAAACGACAACGGTGCCGCGATTCTGCCCGCAGTAATTCAATCTCACACTCGCACCATTGCCTTCGCCGGCGAATGCCTGTTTGACTATCGCGACTACCTCGCAGTCGGAGATACTTCTCCTCTCAGGGCAGCCTGGCAGAAACTCGCATCCGTAAATCTGCCGATTTCCGTTACCGCGATCTGTCGCCCAGAAAATGGAATTTGGCAGCTGCTGCCGACGCAGTTCTTCAGCAGGGCTCCACGATTGCTGAAGTCGGAGATCACATCGGAGCAACTCGTTCACCGTCACCCGCGAGCTTTCAGCCGACTGCGCAAGTTGGAGCGAATGGGTTTACGTATCACTCAGTACACCGGCGACTCTCCCATGGTCTCGGAAATTTACCGGCTTCGCAGGGCGCAGTCGACTTCCAGCGGACTCTTTCATGATCCGCTGCGCGGCGAGTTCATGGTTTCGCTTTGCCGCGCTGAGGGTCCAAAGTGCGAAGTCTTCGCTCTGGAGCACGGCAGTATGCTTGCGGCGGCGCTGGTAACCTTCCGTGATGCTGATTGGCGCCGTTGTTACACAATCTTCTATGACCATCGATGGGCGCGATTCTCCCCGGGAGTAAGTCTCCTTTTTGAAGTCGCGCGACGCTCACTGGAGCAAAGAATGAATATTGATCTCATGACCGGGGAGCAGCAGTACAAGATGCGAGTGGCTCAGAGTACCCAAGATCTATTCAAGGTGAGTGCCAGCGCAGCCGAAATGCACCAGGTATTCCGGGCAGCAGTTTCGGATGCCGCGTAACTGCTATCCCACCAACGCTCGATCTCCAGAAAACCGCGACGGTGAGAAGGGGCGCAAGTCGACTGGAGTTTTTCTTCCCTGAATTAGATCAGACATCAGAGCGGCGGTAATCGGAGCCAAAAGAATCCCATTTCGGAAATGTCCAGTAGCCACATAGGTTCCGGGCAGAGAACCAGCGCCGATGATCGGAAGTCCATCAGGAGACCCGGGTCGCAGGCCTGCCCAGGCCTCGATCATCTTTGCCTCTTTAATCCACGGCACCAGGTTCGAGGCCGCCTGATGAAGTTCTTGTATCGCTACCGGTTGTACAGTCTTGTCGAACCCGACTTCCTCTACCGTTGCACCAATCAGAATTCGACCGGTCTTCCGTGGAAGCAAATAAACTTCGCGTGCACGAATGACGTGCCGCAGTTCGCGGGCCGGCGGGATCACAGTCAGCATTTGTCCTTTTACGGGACGGGACTGAGCTGAGGCACCGGCGATTTCACCTGCCCATGCTCCTGCGCAATTGACAAACGTGGCCGTCGAATATGGACCTGCGCTAGTTCGCAGCTCAAGATCGCGCGTTGTGGCAATGCTAACGCGCTCGACACGCGCCTCGTGATGAACCGTAACGCCCATGCTCTTTGCTGTCGCCAATGCGGCTTGCACAAGGAGGCGAGGATCGACGGTTTGTTCTTGCAAGAAGCACGCACGTGGCAGATCGGCCAAGCTGGGCTCGAGGCTTCGCAGTTCAGCTGGAGAAAGCGGGGAGCCTGGTAACTCATCGTGCTCTTGCGCGACGTAGATTGTGCCGCGATTCTCGAGTCCGACATTATGCCCGGAGCGAACTTCCAGCTCCTCGACGAATGCCGGATACATCGAGGCGCTCATTCGCGCCAGCGGTTTCAATCTGGGATCAGTTTCCGGATCGTCGGCCACGAGCATTCCTGCGGCTGCGCTGCTAGCCTCGCGGCCCGGCTCTCCCCGATCGAGAACCGCGACGGAGGCGCCTGCGCGTCTGAGTTCAATGGCGACAGAAAGACCTATGATTCCGGCGCCGGCGATGACTACATCGCAGGTGTGCACAAGACGATTTTAGCCTTTGACCTGCGCTAGTAGCTTACGAGCGAAAGAGGGAATTACGAGTGTCGGTGCGACGGCGGCGTCACTTGCGCTCGTTCCGGGGAAGTCTTTGCAGTATCCACAAGTTTTGAGAACACGACGAGCCTCTTCGGGGCTGGCCCAATGTAGTAAATCGGGTAACAGGTGATCAGAGTGAGGCGAGTGTCCGATGTCTTCTTCAGCACTGAGAGATCGTTGGGCGTTACGATCTTTTTTCCTGTTACTTGGAAAGTGTAGGCGTGACCGTCGCGGCGAACCTGGATCTCGTCGCCGTTCTTGAGTTCATAGATGTTTCGAAAGAACGTGTCGCGGTGCGCCGAGATGACGGAGTTGCCGGCCTCGCCGGGAACTGGAGTGCCTTTGACATGCCCTGGGCCGAGACGCAAGGCCTTGTGGCTGGTGCCTTCGACCACGATCACGTCCAGATCGATCTTAGGTATGGAAACTCGAGTCAGTCCGTCGTTCTTCGAAACCGGTGTACTCAACGTCACAAGAGACGAACTCTGTTGCTCTTGCCACTGCTGGTGCAACGCCCGTTGCTCGTTGTACATGGCAGCGTACTCAGTACCTACATAGCCCAACAGAACGGCGCCCACAACAATCAGAATCGCCGAAATCTTGCGCTTCGAGATCGATCGCAAGCGTTTCCACATTTCAAGTGGCGCAACCTCCTGAGCAACACTGCGGGCATTATTTTGGTTCTCGTTCTGCATGGACCAGGAATGGCTCATTGGTTGGATGCGAAGTCTGAATTGCGGGAAGGCTCTACTTGTGAGCCGGACGCGTCCGCAGTGCCGATATCAACCCACCCACAAAGACTCCGAAGCCAATCACGGAGAGGAGCGGGAGAGAGCTGCCGGCTACTGGCAAGTTGAAAGATGAGTTTGCCAAATCAGAGCTGGGTGCTGGTGAGAGCGCCGTTGGCTCGGGCTGTGTGGCGGATTGCGTTTCAACAGTGTTCGCGGCAGTAGTGCTTTGTCCGGAGTTGTCCGCTGATCTTGAAATTGCAGTGTGACTCGCTGCCGGGAGACCAAGTGACCAAGCACGGTAGTGGATGGCGATGGGAGTAGCGATCGCCAGCAATATAAGAATTACGAAGGTCCGGACGTTCTTCATGGCGCAAGCTGTACGTACTACTTAGTTACTACTAATGAGAACTCCGATTCCCATTTTCGCCCGTTAGATTCCAAATCAATACTGCACCCATACCACCTCAACTGAGGCAGACAAAGCTCCCAAAATCAGCTATTTACTCTCTCAATACTATGATTGCAGGACCGAGTACCGCACTCCGCCCTGCTTATCCCTGTGCAATTTCCTAGCCCAAGTTGCGCAGGGATGAAATTCGGTTATTTGGATGGCGGAATTAGGCGGAGTCTTGCGATTGTCTCTGAAGCAGAGTCTCTCAATCAGCACTCACTTCGAGACTTTGGTTGGCAAAGTTGCGTCCTGTGCAGCGGCAAGCTGAGTAGCATCGATCACGAGAGGCGAGTGATCATAGAAATTGACTGTCGCTTGTAGCGACTTTCTCTTATCCCAATCTTCACGCGATATGGGAAAACTGAAGATTACTACTCCTTGCTGATTGGCATTCGCCGCGATAATCGACTCTGACTGTAGCGGCTTTGCCCCGGGAATGCCGAGTTGAGGATAGGCCTGTACGATGCGTTCATAATCAGACGCTGGTGCGGCGCTGTCGTTGAACTCTCCTTTTTCTGCTACGAGCTTGCCTTCAACGCCTTTGATGTACATCGGCTTACCGATCGCGTTCTTCACGTTGAGAGCGATGTTCACGAGGATTGAGTCGCGCTTCTCGATGTTTTGATCTAGCGTGCCCTCCTGCCCGGGTGCGATGGACCCTTTGGACTCGATGTGTAACGGAAGTGCCACGACACGAGTCGCTGAGCCGTTCGAGGTTGGCGGCTTCCGGGAAGAGAGGAGATAGACGCCGAGGATCGCGCCTAGTACAGCCGCTGCGACGAGAACTGGCACGATGGGAGGCAGGCTCCAGCGGGGGCTATCGAGCTCTTCGCTCATCGGCACGTGCCCGGCGTCAAAGCGCGGCGCTTCGGTCTTCTTCATTTCTGGACCAGTTGGGCTCGACATGATTCCTCCTTCAGCAGCAGCTCTGATTCTAAGATGCCGATTCTGGCATCAGGCGACTGCTGTTTGTGAATGCCGTCTCATCGCTGCGGCAAATTGACTAACAGCAAGAGTGTTCAGCACATCCGCCGCTGTAAGCCACGCGCGCCGGGCTTGCACGACCCCGAACCGCATCTTTTCCAGATGTGATGTATGGTGCGAATCAGTATTGATCACGATCTTTACCCCACGCTCTTTCGTCATTTTCAAATGACGATCCGAGAGGTCGAGGCGATCAGGATACGCATTGAGTTCCATTGCGACGTTGTGTGTAGCCGCAGCCTTTAAGATCGCGTCGAAGTCGAAGTCGTATCCCTCGCGCCGCAATAGGATACGCCCAGTGGGGTGGCCGAGAATGGAAATATGTCCGCTGGTAATAGCGCACAGCAGGCGATCGGTCATCTGCTGTGGCTCCTGCTGAAAATGGGAGTGGACGCTGGCGATCACAAGATCCATCTCATCCAGCACGTCACCGGAAAGATCGAGTTCGCCGTCCGCGAGAATGTCCACTTCGATCCCAGCAAATATCTTGATGCCTTCGCTATGTTTGTCTGCCTCGCGAATCTTGCGGATGTGCTCTATCGCCCGCTTATCGTCCAGTCCGTTGGCAAACGCGAGGTTCTTTGAGTGGTCGGTGATGGCCATATATTCGTAGCCGCGCTCACGGGCTGCGCCGGCCATTTCCTCGATCGTGCAGCGACCATCAGTCTCGACCGTGTGCATGTGCACATCGCCACGAATATCACTCAGCTCGATCAGTCGTGGAAGCAGATGCTTTTCTGCTGCCTCAATCTCGCCTTGGTTCTCGCGAAGCTCGGGAGGAATGTAGTCGAGTTTCAGCGCGGCATAAACTTCCTCTTCGGTCGCGCTGGCGACATGAGTTCCGTCGTCGACGCGCGTGAGCGCATATTCGCTCAGCGTGTAACCCATCCTCAATGCGCGCTGACGAAGCGAAACATTGTGAGTCTTTGATCCGGTGAAGTATTGCAGCGCAGCCCCGAAGGACTCAGGCTTCAGCGTGCGAACGTCCACTTGCATCCCGCCGCGCAGCCTGAAACTAACCTTGTTGCCGCCTCGGGCAAGCACCTCGTTGATGCCGGGAAATGTGAGAATTCGATCGAGTAGCGGTTCCAGACGATCGTCGGCACAACACGGACCAGTGATGAGGATGTCGAGATCTCCGACAGTGTCGCGTCCGCGGCGCAGGGAGCCAGCCGCGGTGATCTTCTCGACGCCGGGCATTTCAGCGAGAAACTGTTTGATCTTCTCCGCAGTGCGCTCAGCCGCATCGAGCAAGAAGCGTCCGGAGATGCGACGATACTCTTCGATTCCTCGCAGGATCTTCTGCTCGTGCTTCTCTCCCATGCGCGGAAGCTCGCGGATCTTTCCTTCACGCGCCAGCTTCTCCACGCCTTCGATATCGCACACCTGATATGCATCCCAAATCAGCGCGATGGTCTTTGGGCCGAGGCCCTGAATCTTCAGGAGTTCCAACATGGAAGGGCGATACTTTTGAAGTAGCTCAGCATGGAGGGGGAAATTACCCTCCTTCAGAAGTTGCTGAATGTTTCCGGCCATGCTTTTGCCTATTCCGGGAATTTCAAGCAGCTTCTTCGTGTCAGCAGCGATATCCGCGATTCGGGTTGGGAGTCCTTCAACAGCTTCAGCGGCCCGTCGATAAGAGCGAATGCGGAATGGGTCGTCGCCACGAACTTCCATCAGGTCGGCGGTTTCATTAAAGACGGCTGCGATGTTACGGTTCTCCATAGTGTGCGTCGGTAATTCTAAATTCCTATGCCTCGCGATGCCTGGGAACAAAAAACCCAGCCGATTGGCTGGGTTCTGGATAAATTCTCGATCTCACTAGGACAGCTTGGTCACGTTGTCGGCTTGAGGACCTTTTTGGCCCTGCACGATCTCAAACTCCACCTGATCGCCTTCCTGAAGGCTCTTGTAGCCTTCAGACTTTACAGCGCTGTAGTGGACAAACACGTCTGGTCCACTTTCCTGACCGATGAATCCAAAACCCTTAGCGTTGTTAAACCACTTTACAGTGCCTTTAATTCGCGTCACTTGCATACCTTTTCTGAGTTTCCTTCTGGGCCGAACAGCTAGGAGCCGGGACCCGAGCTTCCAGACCACCCTTGGGGACTGCACGGAGACTTACTTCACACGCCCGAAAGCGAGCTTGGAGAACGGCGCGAGGGGTAATTCTTGGGGTCCTAGTGAGGTTACTGGTTAGTGAAAATTATGCAGAAAATTAACTATGTTGTCAAAGTAGTAATCGCGTTTAGAGCACTCAAAAAGAGCTGACAGAGAGGTTGAGGAGTACTACTTAATACGTTGAATCCAGCCAAAATAACGACGTCAACGTTTTCGCGTCACTAATAGTCCCGCTATGCGCCATCTTCAGCGCAGCAGGCAGAGGAAAGAACCTGGTCTGGATGCGCTCGTCGTCTTCCAGCTGCGCTTCTCCCTGGGTGAGGCCAGTCGCCAGGAAGACCTCCATGGTCTCGTCGAGGATGCCTGGGCTAACGTAAAACTTGAGGACTCGCTTCCACCGTTTGGCTGTCATTCCAGTCTCTTCGCGCAGCTCACGTTTTGCGGCCGCCGCGGACTTTTCTCCCGGATCGATGTGACCAGCTGGCAGCTCCCACAAATAGGCGTCGGCTGCGTAACGATATTGACGCTCGAGGAGCACGCGTGGCGGCTCCGAGGAGTCATCCAGAGCCAGCACAACCACAGAGCCGTGATGGCGAATAATCTCGCGCAGGGCAACGACGCCTCCTGGTTCGCGAACTCGATCTACCACGACCGTGTAGACCTTGCCGCGATATGCAATCTTGCGCGACAGAATCTTTGCGTGCTTTGGCTTAGGAAAGTGCGGGACTTTGCTCTTTGCGTGCGTGCGACCTTTGGGCATGAAGCGATAGGTTAACATTCTGTCGCGACTCAACTTTTTCCCCATCGCATGACACCCTCGAAAAGCAAGCGGTCCATCGATACCACGATCATCGGCGCCGGAACTTTGGCAACAGCCTTGGCTGTGGCATTGCGGAGCAGCGGGCATCGTGTAGTCGAGATCGTCTCTCGAAACAATGCACAATCAATTTCGCGTGCGCGCAAGCTCGCGAAGCGGGTAAGCGCACGTGTGATCACTCTCCGCGACGCTCAATTCGCTACCAAAGCCACTTGGGTATGCGTACCCGATGATGCCATTCTTGACGTCGCCAGCCAGATCGCGACGCGTGGCGATTGGACGCGTAAGATCGCGATTCATTGCAGCGGTGCGCTCGGGTCCGAGGCGCTCGCTCCGCTCAAGACGGCCGGCGCCAGCATTGCTTCGGCGCATCCCCTGATGACGTTCGTGCGCAGTTCCAAACCGGAATTGGAGGGAGTGCCGTTTGCGCTGGAAGGCGATCACAACGCGCTTGCTACCGTGAGCGTGATTGTGCGGAGCCTTGGAGGAAAGCCGTTTCGCATTCCGTCGGAACTGAAGCCCGCTTACCACCTGTTCGGATTTTTCTCCTCTCCGGCGCTAGTGGCATTGATAGCTGCTGCTCAGCAAGTAGGAGAACTCGCAGGGTTCGATCGACGCAAATCGCGTCAGTTGATGGGGCCAATCGTTCGCCAGACCATCGACAACTGCCTTGTGAGTACTCCTCAGCATGCATTTAGCGGCCCACTGCGGCGCGGAGACATTGCAACGCTCCGCAAGCATCTTGAGGTTCTAAAAGGGCGACCGGAACTTCTGACGCTCTATAAATCGTTGGCCAGCATTGCGCTCCAATACCTGCCAGTCACCAATGCCGACGCCCTCAAGAAGCTGATTGGCTGATCTAACCTACTTGGATCTTGGATTTGTCGGCGGTATCGAAACGGGATTCGAGAGAGGCTTGCCCGTCGGCCCAACTCGCGGAGGAGTCTTTCCCACCAGACCGTCTCCGCGCGTTCGGAGCTCCTTGAGAATCGATTGCCGGTCGCGCGAATAGTCGGCGGCGAGACGCGTCAGCGCCAGCGTAACGATGTCGTGATGATGCAACTCTTCCGTGCCCGACTGGCGCCGCGCGTCGAGCCAGAGACGATGGACGAGCATGACGTCTTCGGTTTTCAGATCGGGATTGTGTGGGCCAATGCGGAAGCTCTGTACTTCCGGACCGGGCTTCACCACCTGAAATACGAACTGGTGTTTTGGTAGAGGTGCCGCTTCCCAGGCCTGTCCCATGCGGAAAGCTTGTTCTTCCGACGTCATCTTGGTCGAGAGTCCTGCGACAACGCGCGCGGCAACCAGCGAATTCGCAGTCTGGACGATCGCCGAAAAGACGTCACGCGCGGGCACGACCATCAGTGAAATATGCTTGCCGTAACTCTCGGCGATGCTCACACATTTTGTGAACAGCGTCTGTTCGTGGTCGCTGAAAATCTGTTCCGTTGAGAGATCGACTTCGCCACTGCCAGGTCCTGTAAGTCGCGCGGCCAATACGACAACATCGTGTTCTGTGGTGTCGGTGTTCTGCAACACCCAACGCAATTGCAAGAGCGTGTTGTAATCACGAACGGTGACGATCGTGGAATCCGTACGGATGCCCACAGCCTCGCGCTCGATTTTTTCTTCGTGAAGGAGCTGGAAGTGCTCCTTCATCTCCTTTTCCGCATGCTTGAACTTGCGCTTGTTTATGCGCTCGGAGATGGTGAAGATGACAAAGAACGCCGCCGCGAACATGATGCCGGTGATGGTTGCTATCTTTTTGGTCGCAAGGTTCACCAGGGCCGTGGTGAGCAGCACCATGAATACGGAAAGCAGGCCAAGCGGAATCTCACGTCCCGCGATCGTAATATTCGGCGGCACCTTCCAACCGCGTTCGCCTTTGTATTTGAAGCGCAGGACTAACATTGCGACGCTGTTGAAGGTGAAACTCCAGATCACGCCGAATGCATAAGCCTCGCCCAGTACGTTTACATCGCCGCGACTTAAGAGAATCGTGATGATCTGCAGGCCGACGATCAAGTTCACGATCCGATAGCTGGTTCCATATTTCTTCTGAGGTTTGCGGAACCAGTCGGTGAGGACGCCGTCTTCGGATACTCGATTCAATACGCCGTTTGATCCGATAATCGAGGTGTTGATCGCGCCCGAAAGAATCAGGAAGCCCACGACGACCACAAACGTGCGGAACAACAGCTTCAACAGGAGCGGACCGTTGAACCACATCACCAGTTCAGCCAGAAGGTTGTTCTCGTAACTCTGTACCGGCACGCTCTGGGGAATGATCATTACCGCGAGCAGCGTGCCGATTCCAGTGAACAGGAAGCTGTAAATCGCAACGATGATCGCCGCGCGCTTCAGGTTTTTCAGCTTGGGGTGAGCAATTTCGCGATTTACCTGCGCAAGGGTCTCTTCACCGCTCATAGCGAGCACGGAGTGCCCGAATGCCATGAGGATTCCAAACAGTCCAAAGTTGGTGGCCAGGCTAGTGTGAGCAAGAAAGCCGAGTGAGGTTTCGTTGAAGTGAAGGTTCGACGGAGTCGGCAAGGGCGGGACTGACCAGCCAATCTTCATCAACGTAATTACACACCATCCCAACAGCAGCA
The DNA here is from genome assembly GCA_035567895.1 of Terriglobales bacterium. NCBI lineage: Bacteria > Pseudomonadati > Acidobacteriota > Terriglobia > Terriglobales > Terriglobales bacterium. Next base: position 159,276 of record DATMPC010000085.1, read on the forward strand.
CTACCATGACGGTAGTGATCTGCATAACGCGCAGAGCCTTGTCGCTCGATTCCTCGATACCCTTGATGTTCTCCCACCAGTAGTAAAGAGTCACAGCAAGGCAGATAACGACGGCGGTTCCATTCACGTTGACGTGCGGCGTGCCGTGGAACATCGCGTGAAAGCCTGGACCGATCCAGCCGTGAGCATCAGCTTTACTGAAGAGTTCGTTGATCAGTCCGGCGATGTATTGTCCGGCGGAGACACCGGAGATCGGTCCCGTGAGGATGTAGTCGAACATCAGCGCGGAGACGCTCAGCTTGGCCAGTGTTCCGCCCAGCGCTTCTTTCACCACGCGGTACACGCCGCCGCGCACGAACATCGAACAGCTCTCGACGTACACCGCGCGCACGGCGAAGGAGAACAACATCACGCCGAGAATGAACCACGGTGCAGAGCGCCCAAAGGCGTCTTCGGCGATTCCTCCCACGTAGTATGCCGACGAACCGAGGTCGTTGAGGACAATCGCGGCCGCGCGCCAGAACGAAATGAACGTGAGCGCCACCGAGGAGGCGACTACGATTCGTACTCGATTGGAAGGCGGTAAGATCGGGGAACCAGAAGGCATTCTTAGCAGACCGGCTGCCGGATTCGTCCCAGCGTCAGTGGGGAGAACTGACCGGGTTCAGTGGTTTGCGTGCTCAACTCTACGCTCGGGTAGTAGCAGCGTCAACGTTGAGGTCGTCATCCCCTTCGAACAACAGCGCTATATCTTCGAAGAAGCTGATCACTACGACCACCAACGATCCCAGCACTCCGGCGAGGAACATGCCAACGGAGAGCCGAGCCAGAAATTGAAGCAAAGCACTCATGCTTTGATGATTCTACAGAAAGCGGCTGTTCTGGGGAATAATCCCACTAGTTTATACCTCGAAACCGCCGTAAGACGCCCGAGTGCCCACGCGAGCCGTTTTCCTCAGCAAAGCGGTTCGTATATCCTCCATCAATTAAATTTATTTTGGTCCTGTGCAAGCACGCGATAGTCTGATTTTCTGATCTGAGTTGTTGCTGCGGGCCCTGATTCCACCTTGAGGAGATGCATGTCGACCGAACTGCGTAATTTCCTGGCCATTCCTTACGACGAGCTGGAAGATCTCAATCTCAAAGCAAAAGAACAGCGCAAGACGCGCGTTCCACTCGACCAGATACAGGAAGAGCGCCTGCGCTACCTGACGGATGAAAAGCGCATTAAAGCCGTCACCGTGCTGTTCAGCGACCTCGAAGGCCGCCTGCACATGCTCGATTACGACAAGAAGTTTCTGTTGCGCAGCTACGACAACCTCACTTTCGACGGATCGTCCATTCGCGGATTCACCGCGCAGCGCGAGAGCGACCTGCGCCTCGGCATCGACTGGCCCGCGTTCTACTGGGCTCCGGCGGACGTGTTTGGCGCCGGCAAAGTGCTCGTCTTTGGCGATGTCATCGACAAGGGCGGAACGCCTTACACCGCCGACATTCGCGGTATGTTCAAGCAATGGGCGGATCAACTCTTTAAGAGCGAAGGCTATACGCTGAACGCCGCCAACGAGATTGAAGGCTTTCTCTTCCAGGGACCTGACGCCGAGCGGCGCTACAACGAAACCGGCAAGTTCGACTACGTAAACACCGGCGGCTACTATCATTCGCTGCCCGGCGATCCGCTGCGCACGTTCATCGACACCACCGCTGAAGTACAGCGCTCGATGGGCTTCCAGAATGAGAAGGACCATCCCGAAGTTGCTCCTTCCCAATTTGAAATCAATTACAGCTACGGCGAAGCCGTCGCCGCCGCCGATCAGATTCAGCTCTACAAACTGATCTGTCGGCAGGTCGCGACCAAAATGGGATTCACGGCCTCGTTCCTGCCCAAGCCAGTCGTAGGAGTAAATGGCAGCGGCATGCACACTAACGTTTCCGTCAGTAAGAACGGCAAGAACATTTTCTGGGATAAGCAAGGGGAAGAGAAGCTGGCAAAGATTGCGTGGTCCTTTGTCGACCGTATTCTTACTCACGGCAACGACATCTGCCTGATGCTCAATGCCAGCGTGAACGCCTATCGCCGCCTCGATCCGCACTTTGAAGCCCCGAACCAGATCAAGGCATCGCCAGTGGATCGCGGATCGATGATCCGCATTCCGATTGGGAACGAGAAGACCTCACGGGTGGAAGTGCGCTCGGTGAGCCCCGACGCCAATCCCTACATGGTGATGTACTCCGTATTTCGCACTGGCCTGCAGGGCGATATCGCGAAGATCAAGAACCTGCGCCAGGCCGAGCGCTACCTTCCGGACAACATCTATACGGCGATCGACAACTTCCTTGCAGCCGAGTGGACGACGAAGCTTCTCGGGGAAGACGTAAAGGCGCGTTATGCGGATCTGAAGAAGGCCTCTGCCGATCGCTGCCCGCGGCTATTGGGAACGTTCGTGAAGACTCCTGAGGTGCAGTATCACCACGATGTCTACAATCAGTACCTTTGGAATCTGTTTTAGAAATAACTCATACCTAGGGACAGCTTAACGAAGCGGTTCCCTAGGGTTCCAATATGGATCGTGGCTCTCCCACAGTACTTCCTCCTACTGTCATCCTGAGGCCTGGTTCTGGCCGAAGGATCTCCCGCGATGACTAGAACTCCCATGCAGTTTCCGGGCTCTTCGGCCAAACATCCTGGCGAAAAGCCGGGACGCAGCAACGAAGTCCGAAATATTCCGGGAGATCCTTGGGCCAACACCAGGCCTCAGGATGACAGGGTAATAGGAGTGAACGTGCGACCCTGATTCTAGTGAATCGTCCGCGTCTTCCGCGACATGTAATCCATTAGCAGGTACTGGCCAAGGTTGTGGGGTGTGGTGAAGTACGCCTTGCCGCGGCACATCTCAGTGACCTTCTGCACGAACTGAATCAGCCCGTAATCTGAGGCCAGCATGAAAGTGTTAATCATCACTCCTGCTCGCTTGCATCGTGAAACTTCTTCGAGTGTCTGGCTCACGACGAGAGGATCGAGCCCAAAAGCATTTTTGTAAATGCGACCGTCTTCGAGGGTGAGTGCCGAAGGTTTGCCGTCGGTAATCATGATGATCTGCTTCATGTCCTTGCGCTGGCGGTCGAGAATGCGCTGCGCCATCCGCAAGCCCTCGCGGGTATTGGTGTAATACGGACCAACCTTCACGCGGGCAAGCTGCGAAAGCGGCAGCTCTTCCGCGGAATCGTGGAACAAAACAAGTGATAGGGAATCGCCGGGATATTGCGTGCGAATCAGTTGCGACAGCGCCATCGCAACTTTCTTCGCTGGAGTGAAGCGATCTTCCCCATAAAGGATCATCGAGTGCGAGCAGTCGAGCATCAGCACGGTTGCGCACGACGACTGGTACTCGCATTGATGCACCTGAAGGTCGGAATATTCGAGTTCAACTGGAACTTTAAGTCCATCGCGCTGGATTGCATTCGACAGAGTGGCAGTAATGTCGAGGTTGAGGGTATCGCCGAACTCGTATTGGCGCGACGCGCCACTCGATTCGATACCGGTTGCCATATCACGCGTGTCGTGGCGCCCGAAATTCGACTTGCCTAGCGAGCCGAGGAGATCGCGCAGAGCGCGGTAGCCCAGGAAGTCCAAGCTCTTGTCCGTAACCTCGAACTTAACCTGTCCTTGTTGCATCTCTCCGGTTTGTCCCGGCAGGTTCGATTGCTGCGATCGATCGAACGGCTGGTCGACGGTAATGTAGTTCTCCTGCTCCATGCGCTCGATCAACTTTTCAATGAGTTCGTCGAGCTGGCCGTCCGCGCGCATCTGCTCGAGCTGCTCGCGCATGTTCTCGTCGAGCATTTCGCCTGATTCGAGCGCTTGCTGGATAGCCTGCCGCAGCTGTTCCAGAGTTTGCTCCCCATCGTTGAATTCGTAAAAGTACCAGGAATCCTGAAAGCCGCTTTGGAGCAGATAATTGGAGAGCGCGTTGAGCAGGTCTTCCATGCTCATCTCACCGGCTGGATCGGCTACGTATTTGGAGTACTTAATGAATTTCATGATCGACCAGCGGAGGTAGAGACGCAGCATGCTGCGTCTCTACAGAATGCCGGTAACGCCCTAGTTGTACGGTCTCCTGTTTCGCGTCGGGATTTCTTCCCGACCCATCGCCTTCTCGGGATGATGCTGCTTCTCCGGCGCGGTGAAGACGCGCTCCTCGCTTCGTCCAATGCGTTTGTGCGCGTACAAACCTTCAAGCAGAAATTCCGCTGCCGAAACTACAAGTTCCGGCTTGTCCTTCGCCTTCACCTCAACCGCGTTCAGTTTCTCCGTGAGACCTTGAATGCGTTTGAGTCCATCGAGTAGTTCACCAGCTCCAGCTGTGTCGGAGAACTTTAGCTGGCCGCCCAGATCAAACCACTGCGTGATCTGCTGCATATTGCCATCTTTAAAGTATTGGTCGAAGGTGCGCGCGACAGCGAGGCGAATCAGGTCACGAACCACCGTGTCGGCTCCACGCAGCTCACCTTCGTATTCGAGTTCGAGCTTGCCGGTGATCGACGGAATCGCGCTATAGATATCGCTCACGCGAGGAACAACCGTGCTCTCAGAGTTGCGCAACGCACGGCGCTCGGCGTTGGAGATTACGTTTTCTATCGTCGAGATCGGGAGACGCTGGCTTACGCCCGATCGTTTGTCGACGCGCTTGTCTTCGCGGGCGGCGAAAGCGATCTGCTCTACAATCTCGCGGATGAACTGCGGCACGTGCAGTGGATGGCCATTGCGCTCGGTCCAGGCCTCCTGGCGCGTGATCGCAACTCCCTCTTCCAACGTCCCTGCATAATGCGTTCGAATTTCGGAGCCAATACGGTCCTTGAGCGGCGTGACGATTTTTCCGCGCGCCGTGTAGTCCTCGGGATTGGCGCTGAAGACGAGTGCCACATCCAGGTTTAGGCGCACCGGATAACCCTTAATCTGCACATCGCCTTCCTGCATGATGTTGAACAGCGCCACCTGAATCTTGCCGGCGAGGTCTGGCAGCTCGTTGATGGCAAAGATTCCGCGATTGGCTCGAGGCAGCAGTCCGTAATGGACAGTGAGTTCGCTTGCGAGATCGAGTCCTCCACGTGCAGCTTTGATGGGATCGATATCGCCTATGAGGTCGGCCACGGTCACGTCAGGAGTCGCCAGCTTCTCCACGTAGCGCTCCTGCGGATTTAGATAGGCGATCTGTGTCTCATCACCCTCCTCGGCGATGCGATGTTTGCATTGCCGGCAGAGAGGTTCGTACGGATTGTCGTGAATCTCGCACCCCTTCACATACGGCATACGGGGATCGAGCAGGCCGGTAAGGGCGCGTAACATGCGACTCTTCGCCTGTCCGCGAAGGCCAAGCAGGATGAAGTTGTGCCGCGATAAAACCGCGTTAACTAATTGCGGCACAACCGTGTCCTCATATCCGACGATGCCTTGAAAGATGGGCTCGCCAGTCTTGAGCTTCGCCATCAGGTTGTCGCGCAGCTCATCCTTCACACGACGCGTGCGCAGCCGCTGTTCGCTAAATTCACTTTTCCGGAGTTCGCCCAGAGTGGTAGGGAGGTTCATTACAGATGAGATCACCTCAAGAAAATTATACGCGGGCCCGCCAGGCGCGCCCTCTTACATCACATGCCCGTTCGAACCGCTCTTTTTCTTTGCCTGAACCATCCTTCCGAGCTTCGGCAGGATGGCTTCGTAGTATTCGATGAGTGTTGCCAGGCGTTTCGATTCGGAAGGCATGGCGAGGATGGTTTGCTTGAAGTCGAGATCGACCGGGAGTTGCGAGATCAGATAGAACGACAGGAGCTCCTCGGGAGGCTCGAGGGAGGGAACCGCCTGTCCGCTCGCCGCCATTAACAACAGCGAATGATGCAGATCCAGCGCCTTTTTGCGCGCGTCATCCGCCTCGTCCGGTTCTTCGAGGAGAAACGTCACATCTGCCTGCAGGAATGACCGGTCCTGATGGATCTCGAGCACCTCGAATCGCCGCAAGCCTTGCGTGACGATATCCAGCTGGCCGTCTTCATATCGCTTCACTACAGTGACAATTTCTGCCGAGCAACCGATCTGAGCGATGCCATCCTTGATGACGCGAACGATGCCGAAGGGCGAGTTGTGATCCAGACACTCACCGATCATCTCTTTGTATCGCGGCTCAAAAATGTGCAGAGGCAGAGCCATTCCCGGAAATAGAACCAGTTCTAACGGGAATAATGGGAGAAGCTCGCTCACTCGTTTGATTCTAGAGCACGGATGCCTAGTCTGCATGACAGAGGCGTGCATGCCGTAGGGTTGTTGAACAGGGTCGTTGAAACTGACTGCTGCAAAAAGAGAGCGCGGTACCCAAGAGCAGTGCCGCAAACACCGCGGCACTTTCTCTCGCGGGACACGAAGTTATTTGGACAAGCCTGCGCTATGCTGCGTTCCCTATGCTCGGCTTGACCCTCTTGCGCGCTGCATATACAACCGAAGGCCATGCGGTGTCGCGATCAAGTTGTGGTGATAACTGGCGCTTCCATGGGAATCGGTGAGGCCCTTGCTCGTGCCTTTCTCTTGGAAGGCGCGCGCGTCGTCCTGAGCTCGCGGGATCTCGCCCGGCTGGAAGAGGCCAGGAGCCGCTTAGGAGACAGCGATCGGACAGCCGCAATCGCATGTGACGTGCGCGATCGTCGGCAGATCGAAGCTCTTGTTACTGTCGCTAAGAACCGTTTTGGGAAGATCGACGTCTGGGTCAACAATGCCGGTTACGGATTGCTTGATTCAGTCGCCTCAATGTCGATGGACGAGTGCCGCGCGCTGTTCGAAACCAACCTGTTCGGCGCGATCGAGTGCATGCAGGTCGCTGCGCCCATCTTCAAGGCTCAAGGTGGGGGCACGATCATCAATATCTCCAGCATCGTCGGACATCTGCCGGTACCGCACATGGGTGCCTATTGCGCGACGAAACATGCCTTGAACGCGATCAGTGAGGCTGCGAGGCTTGAACTGGAGCCAAGTGGCGTCCGGGTGATCAGCGTATGTCCCGGTCGCATCCGCACCAATTTCGGCGTGAATACGGTGCAGGGAACTGAAGGCAAACGTCTGGGCGAAACCATGCAACAGGGAATTTCCCCGGAGCGCTGCGCCCGGGCGATATTGCGTGGCTATCTGCGCGGCACGCGGGAAGTTTTTGTGCCCTGGCACGGCTGGCTCTTAAGCCACCTTTACGAACTGTCCCCGCAAGTCATCGAGTTTGGCCTGAGGCGGATGATGAAATAAGCGGTAGGCTTGGTAACGGTCCACCCGGGGTTGCATCCCCGGCTATCTTCAACCGTGCCGCAAAGCCACGGCACTTTGTCACATCTCTAACGCTGCTTTGGCACAACTCGAATCTCGAACAGGCTGGGCCACAGTTTTCCTGTAACGAACAGGCGCTTCTTGTGTGAGTCGTATGTTCCGTCGCTCATGAACAGTTCCTCGCCGTTGCTTGTGAGTCCCCATCCTTCTCCCGGATATGAAAATTTCCGCAGTAGACGGAAGTCGTTCATGTCATAGACAAACGCCGTATGCGACTGCCAGGTGAGCTCAATGAGTTCATTCTTGAACAGCGCAATGCCTTCGCCGAACAACTCAGGAGGCAGATCGACATGTTGAACAACCTCACCCGTCTCGAGGCGAACTTTTCGCACCGACGATCGACCGTGGAGCCCCGTGCCCTCATAGAGAAGGCCGTCACGATAGGCAAGACCTTGGGTGAAGGCAGTGGGATCGTGCGGAAATATGTGAACAACCTTGAAGGTATATTGCCGCGGAGGCTTGGTCTGGAGCCGAGGCGCGCTTTGTCCTATGAGCTGCGTCACCGCGCAAACAACTCCGAAGATGAGTTTGGGGATACTGACTGTGATCAAGCTTGACTGGCCTTAGAACTGTCTGGCGCCAGCGCCGATGATGAGTCGGCGCCGTTGAGCTTCCTCGCAACTTCATGTTCGCGCGAGACTTGTGGAATTACCTCAAATTTACCTTCGCCGGAGTGTTTATGCATTGTTCTAGCTCGCGATAGCGCCTCAAATACGTCACAGAACGGGGCTAATGTGCCCCAAAAGTACGCTGTGGAGACGTGAAAATGTCGGAATTACAGTTGGGAATTGCGGGATCGCGAGTTGGGGAGTTCCGCGAAGCGACTCGAATCCAGCAGAGTTTCATCACAAAAGCTGAAAAGAAAGCACTTCGATGGCTGGCGGAACGAATGCCGGCGTCGATCAATTCGGACCATTTAACCGTCCTGGGCGCGGCTGGAATGTTCCTAGCTGGCGCTTCGTACGCGCTAACTCGCTTCAATCGCTACGGATTGCTGCTGGCATGCTTTTTTCTTGCCGTGAATTGGTTCGGCGACAGCCTCGACGGCACGCTGGCGCGATACCGACATCGGCAGCGTCCGCGGTACGGATTCTACGTAGATCATGTGATTGATTGCTTTAGCGTAACCGCACTGCTCGCTGGAATGGGAGCTTCAGGACACATGAATCCTTTGATCGCAGTGTGGATGCTGGTCGCGTATCTGCTGCTTTCGGCGGAGATTTTTCTTGCAACTTACGCGCTGGCACGGTTTGAAATGTCTTACTTCTACTTCGGTCCTACGGAACTCCGCATTTTGCTGTGTCTCGGCAACGTGTATGTGTTTTTTTATCCTGGGGTGCATCCCTTTGGATTGTCTTTGAGCCTGTGGGATTTTGGCGCTGTGCTGGGCTCGATCGGCATGACTACGATCGCAATTTTGTCGTTCATCCGTCATACGCGCGTGCTTTACGACGCGGAGCGGCTGCAGTGAGCGCCGCTAAACAACATCAAATGCGCCGTTGGGGAGTGTTCAACGCGGTAGGAATACTTGGATTTGCGGTTCAGCTTACAGTCTTGCTCGCGCTAAAACGAGGACTCTCAATGAACTATTTGGCCGCGACAAGTGCTTGCCGTCGAGGCTGCGGTTCTGCATAACTTCGTCTGGCACGAGCACGTTACTTGGGCCGATGTGATCGCACTGTGTCGCCACAGCGTATGGTCACGCTTGTTGCGCTTCCACGTGGCCAATGGACTTATCTCGATTCTTGGCAATCTTGGGTTCACTTGGACGCTGGTTGAGCGGATGGGTTGGCCCTATCTCATAGCTAACGTTTCCAGTGTCCTGATTTGCTCTTTGCTGAACTTCTTTGCTAGCGACCGCTTCGTCTTTCGCAACGACTGGCAGCAGGGCTGCCGCGCACAATGAGAATTTGTGTGGCATTGGCCCTGCACTAGTCGATGGCCAAATCTGTCGCAGGCGATGGCGGCTGTGCCCCGGGAAGTGCGTGTCCCACTGTCCCATACACCCTAGGGCTTTGGGACAGTGGGACAGTGACAATTTCCAGTATAAGTATCTGTAAATACAGATGATTACGAGTGATAGTCTAGGTGGGACAAAGGGCCCAAATTTCGAGCTTTGTCCCACGCTTTTTTCTGACATAGCGAAGCGCCTCAAAGGGGGTCAAGGAGGCATCACCAGCAGAAGGGCAAGCCGCAACGCGCGGCGAGCCCAGCGTACAATCGGCAGGCAATGGCCCGAGGAAGAAATAGTTCCAAATCAGAGGATCTCTCCGGAGCCGTTCCCGCTGAACAACTCCAAGAAGTATTTCCGCCAATCGATCTTCCCATTCGTCCGCCATTTCCGCCCATGGAGGCTCGCACAGCCGTTCAATTACCTGAGTCCGGCGATTGGCTCTATGAACCGAAATGGGATGGGTTTCGTGGCCTTGCGTTCCGCAAGAATGATGATGTTTTGCTACAGTCCAAAGCTGGGCAACCGCTTGGTCGTTACTTCCCCGAGTTGATCGAGGCGCTGCGTGCGCTGCCGCAAAGACAGTTCGTGCTTGACGGCGAAATAGTGATCCTCAGCGAAGGGCATCTGGATTTCAACGCGCTGCTGCAGCGCATTCACCCAGCAGAGAGCCGCATTCGGAGACTGGCCACGGAGACGCCGGTGACGTTCTTAAGCTTCGACGTGCTGGTCAATGCCGACGGCAAACTGCTGACTGACGAGACGCTTGAGCGTCGCAAAACAGGCCTGAAAGAATTCTTTGATCAGGTTGGGAAGAATCCCACTGTGCGACTTTCGCCCTCAACTCGTGATTTGCAGGTAGCCCAGCGTTGGATGGGCAATCTTGCAACCGTTGGATTCGATGGCGTGGTCGCAAAGAAACTGGAAGAGACCTATCTCTCCGGAGAACGCAGCGGCATGGTGAAAGTGAAACGCTTGCGCACGGCGGATTGTGTCGTCGGTGGATTCCGTTATGCGAGCAAAGGCGAAGTGATCGGCTCAATGCTGCTGGGACTCCACGACGAGCAGGGAAGACTCAATCACGTCGGCTTCACTTCAAGCTTCAAGGCTGAAGAGCGTGTGAAGTTGGTGAAGACACTCGAGCCTTACATCACTCAAGAGAAGCAGGAAGGATTCAGCGGCAACGCTCCCGGCGGACCCAGCCGATGGGCGACCGAGCGCTCCACCGAGTGGGTTCCGCTTCAGAACAAGCTGGTATGTGAAGTGCAATACGATCATTTCTCCGGCGGACGCTTCCGTCACGGATGCAAGTTTCTCAGATGGCGTCCGGATAAATCGCCGGAGCAGTGCACTTACGAACAGGTGATTCCGGGTACTGCGGGAGACTTAGAAAAACTCCTGGTGGCGTGACATCGAATCGCAAAAAGCAGATCGAGCCATCTCTTAGCAGAGATGGCTCCGATTTGCCTCATTCCAACTGAGAGAAGTACGTCGCCTATTGCGGCGGATAACACAATCGCCAGCAGAACCAGATATCGCCGGGCCGTCATTCCGACCCGACTTCGACGACCTCTTCTTGTACCTGCGGTGCCGCTGGTATCGGTACTGGTTGCGGATTCTTTCGCGTCTCTTCCACGTACTTGTTGCGGGCGGCGCGTAACTTCAGGAACGATTTGGCTTCTTTATATAGGCGTTTGCGGTCAGTGTTATTGAAGATCGCTTTTCGTACGATGCGATAGACCTGCTTCGGACGGAAGTAGTACTCGTCGTAAAAGCGATGGACCATCTCCATCACGTAATCGCGCGGCAAACCGGGATACTCGATGTGCGCCATCTGGTGTCCGCCGGAGTCCACCATCGACTGACTGTTGACGATGAATCCGTGTTTCTCCGCGAAATCGTGGAATTCCGTTCCGGGATAAGCGTGTGCAACTGAAACCTGAATCGTTTCGCAATCCAGCGATTTGGCGAAGTTGATGGTGTTGCGGATTGTCTCTTTGGTTTCTCCGGGCAATCCCAAAATGAAATCCGCGTGGATTACAAGTCCCAACTTGTGGCAATCGCGCGTGAAGTCGCGGGCGCGTTCAACGGTTGCACCTTTCTTGATGTTCTTCAAGATCTGCGCATCGCCCGATTCAAAGCCGACGATCAGCAGACGGCAGCCGGCATCGCGCATCGCTTTGAGCGTGTCGTAGCTCGTCGTCACGCGGGAGGTGCAAGACCACGTCAGATTCAGGGGCTTTAGCTTCTGGCAAAGTTCGATTGTGCGCGGTCCCTGAATGTTGAACGTATCGTCGTCAAAGAAGAACTCCCTGACGTTTGGCCAGTATTCTTTCGCTTTGGCCATTTCTCGCGCGACGGCATCGGTGGATCGCTTACGCCACGCGTGTCCGCTGAGGGTTTGTGGCCACAAGCAGAAGGTGCACTGCGCCGGGCATCCACGCGTCGTGTACAACGAGACGAATGGATACAACAAGAACGGAACGTTGTAGCGGGTTACGTCTAAATCGCGCTTGTAAACATCGGTCACATCCGGCAGAGCATCGAGGTCTTCAATCTGCGGGCGATCGGGATTGTGCACGACGCGCCCGTTCTTTCGATACGAGATGCCAAGGATCTGATCGAGAGGCTTGCCTTGTGCGAACTCGACTACCGAGTAATCGAACTCTTTCCGACACACGAAGTCGATGGCATCACACTCGTTCAACGCCTTGTCCGGCGAAGTAGTAACCGGAGGTCCGACGAATGCGATCTTCAGCTTCGGATTCGCCGTCTTCATGGCGTCGGCGAGCTTCTGGTCACCTGTCCATCCCGGAGTGCTGGTAAACAGGACAAGGAACTCGTAGTCTTTGCCGATTTCGATAGTTTCGTCGGAGGAGACGTGGTGCGGTGGGGCGTCCAGCAGACGCGAGCCTTCTAGCATGCCCGCCGGATAAGCCAGCCAAACCGGATACCAATACGATTCAATCTCTCGAGTAGCCGGCCAACGCGAACTGGCGCCGCCGTCAAAGTTCTCGAACGAGGGAGGGTTCAGGAACAACGTTTTTAATGGCATGCTTCCATGTCAACTATAACATCCAGAGAACCCCGTTCATCGTCCCAAACAAGAAAATGTGAGAGTGGTAACTCATTGACAAAGCTACTACTTTGTGGAGTTAGACCGTCGCTAATTTGACCAGCGGTTGTGGACTGAAAGGTCGCCACGCATCCCCGGGACTCAAGGTGTTGATAGCGCCCATTTCTCCAGGTCGCCGGTCTGCTTCAACAATTGCATCTGCGCTTTGTCCAGCTCATAGGTGGCGTCGAGCAAAGCCGAGTATTTGTCGTTTTCATCGAGCTGGACCTGCTGCTGATCGCGTAATGTCGCCTGTCCTGAATCGACCTTGGCCTGCATTGCTTGGGTATTGTTTTGGGAAAGTTGATACTCCAGCTTGGCCACTTCGCGCGCCGCGCTAAGCTGAGCGACTGTGCGTTGCAGCTTGAGAGTTTCCGTCGACACCTGTTCCTTCGCGGCATCTGCGTCTTTGCGTGCACGGTGTGCTTCGGCGTACAGGGCTTCGCTGTGGTCCTTCTGGGCCTTATTCAAGAACGGGAAGCGGATCTCCACTCCGAGGGCCCCATTGTTGTGTTTGAACGTCTTGTAGTACTGGTCGTAGTTGTTGTACTTGGCAAAGAGCGCGTATTGTCCTACGAGATCTACGGCGGGATAAAGTTGCTTATGCTCTCCGCGCGCCTGGAACAGCTTTGCGGCAGCAAGTTCTTGAGCACCTTTCACGGTTGGACTGAAAGCGATTGCGCGTGTAGCGAGGTCGTCTTCCTGTGAGACTTCGGGCAGGCGAGGAATCGATTCGGTGACGGTCTCGAATTCCTTTGCCGGCAATCCAGTAAGTTGTGATAAGCGCAGCCGAAGTGTATCGGCGCCGGCCAAGAGTTGTGCGATTTTGAGCCTAATGCGGGCGGTGTTCAACTTCGCGCGCGTGAGTTCGATCGCCGGGTCAACTCCTGCATCGATTCGTTGTTGCTCGATACTCTCGAATTTGACGGCAGCTTGCTCCTGTTGTTGGAGGATGCTGATCGATGCCTGATTCTTGTCGAGTTCTGAATAAGAGAGCGCCGTCTCAAGAATCACCTGGCCTTTTTTCTCGTCCTTATTGGCGGTTGCGGCGCGTATGTCGCTGCGCGCGGCTTTGATGAACTCGCGCTGCGCGAAGTTGAGCAGGAGGCTTGTGGAACTGACCTTGAAGATTGAGGGTTCGCCAAGCGGGAAGCCGAACGAGTATGCGAGTCCGGAACCGAAGTACACCTGCGGTATGTATTGGTCACGGGCCTCCAGATAGAGAGCTTGCAGACGGTTCACATCGGCAGATGCGGCAGTCGTTGTGGTGCTGTTGTGGATCGCTAACTCAATGGCGCGCTTGAACGGAACGGGTTCCGCTAAGGAGGCGATGTTGAACAGCAGGGAAGCGCAGATGAGCAGAGAAACACGAATATTCGCGAACATGGCAGAAATTCTACCTTGGTCCTTGGGACCGGATTCGCGAACACAGCAAAAAGCCCGGCACTATTGCGCCGGGCCTTGTTGCAATGCAGAAATCAGTCTATCGATAGCCTTGCTGATAACCCTGTTGGTAGGACTGACGGTAGGCATCCTTATATTGCTGTCTATCTCCCATACTGGAGCTGTATCCCGGGGCGCCTTTGTAATTGTCGCCTTGAGTGGGACGGAAGCTGTGCCCGGTAGCGCGATCCTTACGGCCGTCGTTCACTCCATCTCGATAGCCGTTCTGTCGAGCGATACTTGATCCGTTGCCATAACCACCGTTGCCGTAGCCGCCATTGCCGTACCCACCGTTGTGCTCATTTCGGTCATTATCCCGATCATGATCCCGGCCCCAGCCAGCATTGCCGTGCCGTCCAGCGTTATAACCGGCTTCATAGCCCTGGCGGTATGCTCGACGATCATCCGATTCGCGATAGCGATTTGAATCAGGATTAAAGCGTCGGCGATTTTGCGCGTCCGACCGGCCCTCTTCGTAACCTCGTTGATAGATCCTGCGATCGTCGCGATCCTGATAGCCCCAGCTGTGATAGTCCTGCCCAAACGTCAGTGCCGAACTGCTGAGTAGTGCGGCACTTACTAATAAGGTGCGAAACAGTCTCACAATTTTCCTCCCGGCCCGGTTGTTGTTACCGAAGCGTCCGGCGGCATCTGCTGCCCAGCCTCTGCCAGTCACTAACACCTTAGATCGGAGGAAGTTCCGGGGGAAAGTCGCAAAGGGTCATGACCTTCGGTATGCTGACGTACAAGAGAAGACTCAAGGGGCAACTATCAAGAAGCCAATAGTCTTAGCGAAGAATAATCTCAACCAAGCTGGCTAGTGAATCGATTTACTAAGATTTTCGCCCAGCTATATTTCTAACAACGCTAGTGAGTGTCCCGATATGGGAGCATCAGTCGCTGCTGGCTGCAGAAGCCTCTATCCTTTCCTGTTGCAACGGCGCCGACGGGCGCAAGCGCGTGGTGGTGGATTCGCGAATGACCAACTCCGGCTCCACCGCGACTTCCTTGGGAGCAGCGCCTTTGCGGCGAAGACGATCCAGCAGGGTGCGGGCGGCGATCTCGCCCATGCGACGCAGAGGCTGGCGAATGGTTGTCAAGCTCGGCGTGTTGTAAGCGGCGCTCGGAATGTCGTCGAAGCCGACGACCGCTACGCTCCCGGGAACTTCCAGTCCAGCGTCGCGGAGCGCCCGAATCGCGCCGATGGCGGAAACGTCATTAAACGCGAACAATGCGGTGAAACGCTCACCGCTGGCCAGTAGTTTCTGCACGACGGGGTATCCCATATCGGGAAACGGAGTGCTGAATTCCATCTCCACGCACAAGGACGGCTTCATTTCCAGGTTGAGGCTCCTGGCGACCTCGCAAATGCTCTGCCACCGAACTTCGCTGTCAGAACTCACTCGGGGGCCCTTCATAAAAGCAATCTCGCGATGGCCCATGCGGATAAGGTGGCCGAGCGCGAGCTCTGCTGCGCGTCTGTGGTCAATGATTACGTTAGTGACGCCCTCGATGTTGCGATGCCCGGCCACGATGACAACCGGTAAAGGAAGCGAGTGCATGATCGGAGTATCGATGGCGATGATGCCCTCGACCGCACGGTCGAGCATGATGAGGGGATACTCCTCGATAAGCTCGGGATTATTGCGGTGTCCAGCGGCGAAGTAGAAATAACCCTCCCCCATCAGATAGTCCTCGATTCCGCTGGTCAAAAGAGCAACGTAATCAGAAAGATCGGGGTGGAGGATGCCAATGGTGAACGATCGCTGCATGCGCAAGGAACGCGCATAGAAGTTCGGGCGGTAGTTGAGTTCCTTCGCCGCTTGAAAGATCCGACGCTGCGTTTCCTCCGGAATGGCAGATGCAGCCTTCGTGCGGTTCATCACCAGCGAAACCGTTGCCGGAGAAAGATTTAGGTGCTCCGCCAACTCCTTAAGGCTGGGAATACGAACAGGTCTCTTCCCGTTTGTTTTCGAAGGGGTTTTCCCGCCGTCTTTCGATTTAGCCATAAGACTCTTACGAAGTTTCGTTCCTGGAAGTTGCAACTCAGAGTACAGCTACTTGCCCAAAAATTCGCGAAATAAAAAAAATTCTTGACAACAAATCCGGTTATGCAGCTTAATTACCGTCCAATAAAGCTCTACTAAATCGATTTGTCAGATCACAACCTAAAAAAATCACAGGCCCAAAGGATAAAAAACCAAGGTCAGTGCAGGTAAGAGCTATTCGTCGATCTTCGATGGGGGAAGCAATGAAGCACAAACTCAGCGGTCTGTTGTTGTTCTCTCTCCTGTTCGCGAGCTGCTTAGCATTCGCGCAAAAATACACCGGCACAATTCTGGGAACAGTCAAAGATTCCAGCGGGGCGATGATGCCGAACGTTACCGTCACGGCGCGCCACGTGGCCACAGGTGCGGTGCGAACTGCGACTACGACTGGGCAGGGCGACTTCACAATCACGGATCTCACAGCCGGCGTGTACGACGTGACGGCGAGTGCGCCGAACTTCAAGGAAGTAGTTGCCAAGAACGTCGAGTTGCACGTCTCCAGCAACGCCACCCTTAACCTCACGCTTCAGCCCGGCGGCACCACCGAAGTGGTGACGGTGGAAGCAAGCGCGGTGCAGGTGGAAACATCCACTGGTGCAGTCGGGAACGTGGTTGAGGGAACGCAAGTCCGCGAGCTGCCGTTGAACGGACGCAGCTTTGTTCAGCTGACCCAGTTGATGCCGGGCGTATCGCCTCAGGCCAACTTCGACTCCAAGCACAAGGGCTTGGAAGCGGGCGTCGATTTCTCGGTGAACGGAAACAGCACCACGGGAAACATCTTCATGGTCGACGGCGTGAACAACAACGACATCGGCTCGAACCGCACGATCCTCGTATACCCGTCGATTGATTCGATCCAGGAATTCAAGATGCTGCGCAACAGCTATGGTCCTGAATACGGCCAGGCGATGGGCGCAGTCGTCAACATTGTGACCCGTGGCGGATCAAACAATTTTCACGGTGCCGCCTACTACTTCGGTCGAAACGATGCCTTGAATGCGACCGATTGGTTCAATAGCCTGAATAACATTCCCAAAGACAAGCTGCGCCGTAATGACTTCGGCTACAACGTTGGTGGCCCCATCAAGAAGGACAAACTGTTCTTCTTCTGGTCACAGGAGTGGAACCGCGAACTTCGCGGCAAGGCAAGAACAGGTGATGTCCCCACGGCGGCGGAAAAAGCTGGGGATTTCAGCAATCGGCGCACGGACAAAGACAATAACGGGAACCCCTGCGACCCCGCTCCGGCAATCGGCGGGACCACATTCACGAACATCTCGCAGGTGCCCACAGGCGGACTCTCCAATGCGGGCAAGACCTATCTGAAGATGTTCCCCGACCCTAACCAAGCCAATCCGGTGAACTGCCAAAACTGGGCAACGTCAATAACCGCGCCCATTTACTGGAGAGAAGAGAATATTCGCGGTGACTACAATCTCGGTAAGACCTGGATGCTGTTTGGCCGGTTTACACAGGACCACTGGGAGCAGCCTTTCCCCGGCACGCTTGGCTTCTGGGGAGACGATCAATTTCCATCGATCGAAGGTGGTTGGAAGCAGCCAGGCTATCAAGCTACAGTCAAACTGACGAAACTCTTTGGAAACAGCGCTGTCAATGATTTCCAGGTTTCCTATGCCGCCAACCGCATCACGGTGAGTCAATCTGGAACCAATCCTGGGTTGAACGACCAGATCATTGCAGCCTCGCCGACGTTCTATCCACTCTCTCAGAAGTTCAACGGAAACAAGATCGGTTATCCGGGATTCTGGGGCGGTTGCGGTCCAGACTGCGCCACGGGCAGCAACTTGTGGATGCAGGGACCTTGGCATAACAACGAGCAACTCTATATCGCGAAGGACGACCTCTCTAAAGTATGGAGAAATCACACCTTTAAAGTCGGGTTCCTCGTAAGCAACAACCAGAAGAACGAGATGGTGATGAATGAATCCCAGGAAAACGCCTTTTACTGGGGTGCAGCCACCAATAACACAGGAAATGGCGCTTTCAACATGCTGTGGAATCAGGTGCAGTGGGGCGGCAGCGAGAGCCAGACGAATCCCTTCTCGCAGATTCGCTGGCACGATGTCGAACCCTACTTTGGCGATACCTGGAAAATGCGTCCCAACCTAACCGTGGAATACGGCTTCCGTTGGTCCTTCCTGCGTATGCCGTACAGCGGCCCAGACAGGATCGCCACTTTTAGTCCAAGTGCTTTTAACCCAGCTTTGGGCAACGATGCGTGCAACGGACTACTGCTGCCTCCCGGCACTAATTTCTGCCAGGCTGCAGGATTCAAAGGCGGAGCTGCTGGTGTAAACCGTGCACTGAAGGACAATAACAACCACGCGATTGCGCCTCGGTTCGGCTTTGCATGGGATCCTTGGGGTACCGGAAAGACTGCGATTCGCGCAGGCGTCGGACAGTTCTTCCAGCGCGAACGTCTCAACAATACACTGCAAATGGCAACGAACCCGCCATTTTCGCTGACTGCAGATTACGGCCCGGGCCGATTCTTGGATGTGGCTCCGGCGCCCGGAGCGCTCAAATCTGCAGGGTCTCCAGGCTTCGCGCAGGACACAAGCGACATTCTGCCCAACACGTGGCAATGGAACTTGACGGCTGAACATCAGTTCTCACGCGGCAGCAAGATGGAACTTGCCTACGTCGGCAATCGGGGAGTTCACATGTTGCAGTACACGGATGCGAACCCTGTGCCTGCTTCACAACGTCTGAACTATGCGCTCAACAACAGCAACAGCGTTAGGCAGTTCGGTGCGTCGAATTTCGGCTTCATCACTGACGCATTCTGGGGTGGCGATTCCAATTACCATGCACTCCAGGCCCTTTATCGCGCGAAAGTGAAATCTGTCGACGCGCAGTTTGCCTACACCTGGTCCAAATCGCTTAGTGATACAGACATAACCAATAGCGGGAACAACAATCGGGCAAGCTTGTTGCAGGATCCCGCCAATCCTCGCCTGAACTACGGGCCGAGTCAGATCAATCGGCCGCATGTATTTACGTCAAATATCGTCTACAACGCTCCACTACTGAACGACTACAATTCGTTCGTCAAGACTACTCTCGGTGGCTGGGAACTCGCGACCATTCTGCAGTACACCAGCGGTTCGTCATTGTCGATATTCAACGCCCGCGCTGTCGATACTGCTCCAGGCGGTATAAGTGGAGCAGGTGCCAATCAGGACAACATTCGTCCCTTGGTGGTACCGGGCCAGCCTTGTCGCGCTCCTTCGGGTTCTCCCGAGTTCCAATGGTTGAATCCGAATCGATGGACGATGGTTGGATATCAGATAGGTACGTTTGGTGGAACCGGCGCTGCCAACGCCTCCGTCGGCGAGTGCTCATCGCCTGGAATCGCCAACACCGATTTCTCGGTCTACAAGAACTTCAAGCTCAACGAGCGGTTCAACATGCAGTTCCGCATGGAGTTCTTCAACCTCTTCAATAAGGCTCAGTTCCTGGGCAACTACCAGGATACGGCGAACATAAATGCGACGCTCTCGAACAGCGTGCGCGGATGCACGACGACAAGCACAAGTGCAACCGATCTGAACAGCATCAAGAACCCCGCGAGTGCGTGTTTCAACAGGCCGATCAATACGGTAGTGTGGGATGCAGCTAATACGCGTAATCCAACCTTCGGGCAGGTGACGAAGGACAGGGGTCCGCGTGAAATTCAGTACGGGTTGAAGTTGATTTTCTGAGCTGCTCCTCAGAAGAAAATGGGGCTTGATCCAGCATCAAGCCCCATATTTGTTTTCTCGAATCGATCGCACTGATCTTCGAGTATCCTGCAGTAAACATGCGGTCATCTTCGCTCGTAGTGCGCGATATCTTCAGAATTAGACCGAGGCTTTGCATGGCCTCAGGGTTCCGTCTCGCGCTGCTCCTCTGTTTTCTTCCTAACTGCAACGAGGCACAGTCACAGAAAGCGCAAACCAAAGTAGATCCTCGACAGCACTATGACGCTGCCCGAACCTTTCAGCTCGCTGGTGATCAGGAGAAGGCCGCTGCGGAATACAAGAGTTTTCTGGCCAGCGCGCTGCGTGGCGCCGCGAATGCGCAGGCGCATGTTGCTCAATTCGAGCAGGCGACTAGTCTTTTTGACGAAGCGGCGCGGTTAGCTCCCGAGGACGACAGTGTCCAGCTCGATTATGCCTCTCTCCGTCTCCAACAGAAAGATTTCGCAGGCGCACAGCCTTTAGTGGAGCAAGTAATTGCACGACATCCGAAGAACACAGCAGCTCGGGTGGTTCTTGGGCAGATTCTATTCAGCAAGCAGGAGTACGACGCTGCTCGCAAGGAGCTGGAAGTCGCCGTTGTGGCGGCACCCAGTTTCGACGTCGGCTACCTTCTAGGGCTGACCTACATCAAGCTGAATGATCTTCCCCATGCCCGCATGCTCTTCGAGGAGATGGTTTCCGGGCTGGGGGACAGCGCGGAAATTCACATGCGGCTCGGCCGCGCGTACGGCAACGGCGAATGGGAGGCTCTCAACTACTCCATCGATGAGTTCAAGAAGGCGATCGCAAAAAATGCGAAGCTGCCCCAGGCTCATTATTTTTTGGCGCTCGCCTATCTAGGACGAGATGGTGAGTCCGGATTCAAGACAGCGGTACCGGAGCTCGAGGCTGAAGCAAAGCTAAGTCCGAATGACGAGCGGACTCACTATTTGCTCGGATACATCGCACTCCGGCAGCAACGATTCGCAGAAGCGGAAAAAGAGCTTCTGCGGGCCACGGAGATTGATCCGCAGAATCCCGACCCTCTCATCTCGCTCGGGCAGCTATACACAGACAAGGAGCGCGATTCAGAGGCCGAAGCAGTTTTGCGCAAAGCAATTGCCGTCACAACCGATCTCTCTCGAAACGAATACCAGATTAATCGTGCGCATTATCTGCTTGGCCGGATACAGTTGCGAAGCGGGCGCAAGGATGAAGGGGCGAAGGAGCTGGCCATCTCGAAGGAGCTGCGCGATCGCGCAATGCGTCCGCACGAAACG
Organism: Terriglobales bacterium; assembly: GCA_035567895.1. Taxonomy (NCBI): domain Bacteria; kingdom Pseudomonadati; phylum Acidobacteriota; class Terriglobia; order Terriglobales; species Terriglobales bacterium. The sequence continues at coordinate 180,213 of DATMPC010000085.1, forward strand.
CAAAATCAAAAACTTCCTGAACTCGCAAACCTGTCCGAGAAAAACGAGGTTACCACTCTCGAAACGATCGTCGTCACGCCTGAGGCACGCAAACAGGCTGATGATTACATCAATGAAATACGACTGGCGGTTGCGGATTCGTATAACAATCTCGGAGTAATTTCCGCGAGTCAAAAGTCGTTTCCGCTTGCTTTGGAATATTTTCGCAAAGCCGCTGACTGGAATCCGCTGCTCGACACACTAGATCGCAACATAGGCATGGCTGCCTTTTACGCCACTCAGTACGATCAGGCGATCGCGCCCTTGGAGCGAAGTCTCAAGAAACAACCTGGGGACGTTCGCGCCAGAGCCGCGCTTGGGCTCAGCGCTTTCATGGTCCAGGATTTCCGCAAAGCCACAGCGACCCTGAATGCGATTCCAGAGGAAGTCGACAACGATCCCGGATTGGGATACGCGTATGCCACGTCCCTAGTCAAGACAGGTGACTATACGGAAGGCGTTCGGCGTCTCAAAGATCTAAGCAGCAAGAATCCAAACAACGCCGACATCCACACTTTCCTTGGTGAGGCGTTTTCAGAACAAAAGGAATACAGTGCGGCGCTGGAGGAATACCGCAAGTCGCTGGCGATCGATGCCAACCAGGCGCGTCCACACTTTCTTGCTGGGCTCGTGTTGATCCATCAAGGCGAGAGCGCCGAAGCAGAACGGGAATTGCGCGCGGCGCTGAAGCTCAATCCGACTGACGTCGCCAGCAAGTACCACTTGGCGTATGCATTGATCCAACGGCAGGAGAAGACTGAAGCTTTCACGCTCTTGCGGCAGGTGATCGAGCAGGATCCGAAATACGCGGATGCATACTACGAATTAGGAAAGTTGCTGCTGGAGAAGGGAGATGTCAAAGAGGCAATCTCGAATCTTGAAGCCGGAACCAAATTAACTCCCGACAGCGACTATATTCACTATCAACTCGCAATGGCGTACCGTCGCGACTCGCGAAATGACGACGCACAGCGCGAATTAAAGCTCTACCAGACTCTCAAGAACCGCAACCGTGGCCGAGATGTTCCGGAATCGAACTAACGTTGGTGGACGACTATTTCTAGCCGCGTTGGTTGTGTTTTTGTCGGCGATGTACTTGGGCGCCGATCCTCAAAAGAAAACTCTTGAGGCAAACTCGCCGCTTTCAACGGCACGTGCGGAACTAAAACGTGGAGACACCAGTGCGGCGGAAAAGATCGTTTGGGACGCTCTCTCCTCGAATCCCAACGAAGAATCGGCTCTGACACTTCTTGGAACTATCAGGGAGAAGCAGAAGCGATATGCCGAAGCAGAAGCACTTTTTCGTCGCTCCATTCAGCTCAATCCAAAGTCGATTGAGGCCAGCAAGCATTTGGCGAGTGTTCTCGTCCTCGAGGACAAAGATGCCGAAGCAGCTGATCAATACCTGGAAGCCCTGGTTCTCGTTCCACAGGATGCTCATGTCAAGATGGAACTAGCCCGTCTCTACATGGGGCAGCGCAAGTGCAGCGAAGCACTGTCACTAATCGGGGCGATTCCCGCAGCGGAGCTTCCCTCCGAAGTCATTCCGCCGAAGGCTTCCTGTCTTACAGCTTTGGGCCACGGCTCAGAGGCAGCAGCTCTAATCGCCCAGACGCAGATCCTTGGCACCCTGAATCGTGCACTCTCCCGCAATCCCAATTCGGTCCCAACGCTGCTGGCGCTATCGCAAGTCTACACTGCCCAGAATAAACGTGAACAGTCCTTGGCTGCGTTGCAGCGGGCGCACTCGATCGATCCCGATTCCTTGCCAGTCCTCCGAAGCTTGATCGTCGAGGATATGGAAGCGAGGCAGGGTCGTCTGGCTTTGCAATTTGCGAATGAGCTTCAAGAGAAGAGCACGGGACTGGACGACAAGTATTTAATCGCCGCGGTAATGCTGCAGGGAAAGAAATACGATTCAGCCGCCCAGCTGCTCGAGGATTACACAGCAAGACGTCCGCAGGACAGCAAGGCGGCGCTTGGTTTAGGGATCGCGTACCTCGCTGAGGGAAAGTATGTTGATGCGCGCAAGTGGCTTGAGCATTGTTTAGAGCTTGATCCCCACTTGCTTGAAGCCCATTACGAATTAGGAATGCTGTCTCGCAAGGAAGGCAAAACTTCTGAGGGCATTCAACACTTCGAAACCGTACTGCAAAAGCAGCCGGAGAATCCCAAGGCACTGTTGGGAATTGGAACCCTTTACCTTGAAGAAGGCCAGTTTGAAAAAGCCGAGGCCGCGTTACGACGCTCCCAGAAGGCTGATGCATCCGAACCGGAGACGGAGTATCAACTCTCACTCCTGTTTACCAGAATGGGAAAGCAACAGGAGGCACAGCAGCATATGACGCGCTTTCGCCAGCTTAAACAGGCTCGAGATAACGAGCTGACACCAAGAGATCAGTCGAAGCCGATGTAGAAAAACGCCCCAGCTTATTTTATGGAGGCAGTTTTCCTAGCCGCTGAAGGCGAAATGCCGACGGCCTGTCCCGCGAGCGGAGTTCTGTCAGCGATTCCTGTGCCTTCCACGATCGTGTAAATCATGTCGGCGGGCAAATCGCTGAACTTCTCCTTGTTGCTGCTTGGCCATGCTATCTCGATGCTATTCATGCTCGTTTGTGATCCCAGTCCAAAGTGCAGTCGCAGGTCATTTTGGGAGAGATAGCTGGCACCTGCTCGTACTTCTTTGAATTGCGTGAGATCACCTGCAGTCACGCTTACTCTGGCTCCAATCGCGGCTTTGTTGCTCTTAGTTCCCACCAATTTAAAGAGCACTGCGTGATTGGAACTCTCGGTCCGGTTAAGCAGCAAGGTTGGCGGTTCGCCAACATTCATAAGCAGAACATCCACCTTGCCATCGTTATTTATGTCGCCAAAGGCAGCGCCACGACGCGATTGCGGTGACAGCTTATCCAGACCCGAGAGAGCAGTCACGTCCTGAAAACTCTTGTCTCGCTTGTTGCGAAATAGCTGCAGAGGTTGACGGTAGGGAACGCCTCCCTTGACTTGATCCATTTGTGGATAGACGTGACCGTTAGCCACGAAGATATCGTCCCACCCGTCGTTGTCCATATCGAAAAATGCGGTTCCCCAACCTACATATGGATACGTTGGCTGCGCTACACCGGCATTCCAGCTAATGTCTGCGAAGCCTTGGGTGCCAAGATTGCGATAAAGGGTGTCTGGCTCCTCCGTGAAGTTCGTCACAAAGATGTCGAGCTTTCCGTCGTGGTCGATGTCGCCAAAGTCGACACCCATCGAACCCTGCTCCTGACCGTCTCCGCTTAGAGCCGCGCCCGTGATTAATCCCATTTCCTCAAATGTGCCGTCATGCCGGTTGTGATACAGGTAGTTTGGTCCGGCGTCATTAGCTACATAGAGATCGGGCCAACCATCGTTGTCATAGTCCGCCCAGACTCCTTGCATCCCGAAGTAGTGATTGGGATCGTCTACTCCAGCCTTCTTCGAGACGTCTTCGAATGTACCGTCTCCACGATTCCGGAACAGGAAATCGGATTCACCTGGCAAGCCCCATGGGCCGCACTGGACCTGGACTCCGCGAAATCGGCAGGTCTTGTCGTTGCTGCCAAACTCCGGAAGTTTATTTATGTCGATGAACACATACCGGGGGACAAAAAGATCGACAAAACCGTCTCGGTCGAAATCCGCCCACGACGCTCCAGTGCTAAATCCGCCCACGCCGACGCCAGCTTTATCAGTGACATCCACAAATTTGCAGTTGCCCAGGTTGCGATACAGAGCATTGCCACCGTACCCTGTGATGTAAATGTCCTGCCAGCCGTCGTTGTCGAAATCCGCCACAGCGACTCCCATGCCCCAACCTTTATGGGTGAGACCCGCCTGAACAGTAATGTCCTTGAATTTGAGATCGGATTCTTGGTGATAGAGGGTAATCATGGGATCGCCACCTTTTCTATAGCGATCTACTGACGATCCATTTACGCTGATGATGTCTAATTTTCCATCATTATCGCAATCGATGAATCCCACGCCACCGCTCATTGACTCCAAGATGTACCGCTTTTCTGGAGACGAGAGATGAGGTACGGTCAGGCCAGCCTGTTTCGTTATGTCTTCAAATCTTGGCGTCGGAGGCGGAGTAACACGAACTTGAGCGGCGCAGGCAAGAGACAGCAGAACGCCCAGACCAAAAGAACAGATTTTGTCCATGAGATTTACGCATTTTATAGGTATTTGGTTAGGGTTTACAGGCTCAATTTCTCAGGTTCCTTGTTGGCGCTGCTACTGGTCGGCGTGCCCGATGGGTTGACAGCGCAAACGGTACGCAACAGCTCACAAAGGCCTCCTGGTTTTCAATTAGTTGATGTTACTTCAGCCGCGAAGATTCAATTCGAACACGTTGTCTCGCCAGAAAAAAAATACTTGATCGAGTCGATGAGCGGCGGAGTTCTGTTACTCGACTATGACCAGGACGGATGGCTCGACATTTACTTCACAAATTCTCCGACGGTTGAAGGAGCCCTCCGTGGCGAAAAGGCGCGGAACGCTCTCTATCACAATAATCGCGATGGCACATTTACCGACGTTACCGAACAGGCGGGAGTCGGCTATCCGTGTTGGGCGATGGGAGGAGCCGTGGCCGACTATAACAATGATGGCTGGCCGGACATCCTTATTACGTGCGAAGAAGGACTGGTTCTGTATCGCAACAATGGGAACGGAACATTTACGGATGTGACTCGACAAGCCCATCTTACCGATCGACGATGGAGCACCGGGGCAGCGTTCGCTGATTATGACGGCGATGGCTTCGCGGATCTGATGGTCTCACGCTACGTCGAGTTCGATTTCAAGAATCTGCCGAAATTTGGTGTTGGCGCTACGTGCCATTACCGCGGTATTCCGGTTCAGTGTGGCCCCAGAGGGATGAAAGGAGTCGGCGACAGCCTCTATCACAACAATGGCGATGGGACGTTTACGGACGTGTCAAAGTCTGCTGGCGTAGATGATGCGAGCGGCTACTATGGCCTCGGCGTGCTTTGGAGTGATTTTAACGATGACGGACGTCCCGATCTATTCATTGCCGACGATTCAACGCCCAATTATCTCTATCGTAACGATGGCAATGGGCATTTCACTGATGTCAGCTTCATCTCCGGAACAGCAGTGAGCCGTGATGGCGGCGAGATGGCAGGAATGGGAGTTGCTGCGTGTGACTTCAATCACAGTGGCCGATTTTCGATTTACGTCACTGATTTCGAGGATCAAAGCAACACTCTGTATCGGAACGATGGTGCAATGACGTTTACAGAGGCCTCATATGCATCGGGTATCGGCGCCGCAACAGTTCCTTATCTGGGATGGGGTACTGGCTGCATTGACTTCGACAACGACGGGTGGCCGGACTTGTTTGTCGTAAACGGTCATGTCTATCCCCAAGTAGACGCATTAGCCGCTGGAGCCAAGTACAAAGAACGCAAGCTCGTCTTTTTGAATCAAGGTGACGGCACATTTCGCGACGTGAGCAGTCTCGTGGGCAGCGCGGTAACCCGCGCAGAGACCAGCCGAGGGGCTGCGTTTGGCGATCTGGACAACGACGGAAGAATTGACGTGGTGGTCGAGAACATCGATGGCAAGCCAATGGTTCTGCATAACGAAGGAAGCTCCGGGAATCATTGGATCACCTTCCAACTTTCGGGGAACAAGAGTAACCGAGCCGCGCTCGGAGCAAGGATCAGGATTATTGCCGGTAGTCTGACGCAGATCGACGAGGTGCGTAGCGGCGGAAGCTATCTCTCGCAAAATGATCTGAGAATCCATTTCGGTCTTGGTTCGGCGACGAAAATTGATTCAGTCGAAATTCGCTGGCCGTCGGGAACGATTGATACCTTGAGGAATCTTGCGCCGGATAAGTTCTATGCCATTCTCGAAGGCAAAGGACTCGTCGATCCCCAACAGGTGCGTCCAACTACTATCAAGCGCGCGCCGTAGGGCGGGGGTCGTTTCCTCGGTCATAGATGGCTTGCTTGATGCGTGCCAAGTGCTGGTCAAGGAGAGTGGGGTTTTCACCAATACAAACATCGTCCGTGAGTAGCCGCTCAATCTCCAACGCATCAGCCGACGCATACTCTAAGCCGAAAGTTCCAAGCGAGCCCGCGAGTTTGTGCGCTGCATCTTTGGCCGCTATTCGGGTGCCTTGAGTTAGGCGATTGTAGTGTATGGCATCAACTGCGAGTCGAATAGTCTCAATTCGGGATTGCACCAGCGGCAGATGCTTTTGCCACAAGTCGTCTATTTGTTTACTTAACTTGTCGGCTGATGTCATCTCGTTAGTGTTTGCTATCGCCAGTTGAGGATTCCGCTTATCTGATCGGCGAGGGTAAGTGGATTGAATGGTTTCGCCAGCGTTCCCGCGGCGCCAATCGCCTGGAGGTGCTCTTGTTCGATCGATTGGGCCTTCGCTGTGAGGAAGATTACCGGTATTTGTGCTGTGACTTCGTCGCTGCGCAGCAGTCGCAGCGTGGCCGGTCCATCCTGCTCCGGCATCATCACGTCCAGGAGAATCGCATCCGGAAGAGCCTTCTTCGCCAATTCAAGTCCGGCGGAACCCGAAGCTGCGGAAGAGACTTGCCAGCCGGCCACTGTCTCCAGACTCACAGCGGTTACTTCGCGAATGTCGTCTTCGTCATCAATCAGCAGGATGTGTTTCCGCATTGGATTCCCGTTCTGACCTGACCGTCTCAGTGGACTCAGCGTAAAGAGTCGGATTGGGGTTGTGCGTTTGAGCGAGCGGAACAGTGAAAAAGAATGTGCTGCCGATTCCCAGTTGACTCTCTACCCATATTTTGCCGCCGTGTTGCTCCACTATGCTGCGAGAGATAGCCAGTCCTAATCCAGTGCCGCCTCGCTTCCGGGAGTCTGAAGTATCAACCTGGTGAAATCGCTCAAAGATTGAGTTTTTCTTGTTTTCCGGAATGCCTCTTCCTTGATCAGAAACTTCAAATTGCGCATGCGTGCCGATAGACTTCGCCGCTACCTTGACCATTCCGCCCGGTTCGGAAAACTTAATTGCATTACTCAGGAGATTGGTCAGGCATTGGATGCATTGATCTCGATCGGCATAGATGAACAGCTCTGACTTCTTGGCCGAAAGAGTGATGTGCTGATTCTGCGCCATCGGGCGCATCACATCGATTGCGTGTTCGATGAGTTCTCGAGCACTGCACTGCATCTGACGTATGTCCATCTTTCCCGAATCGAGCTTTTCTATATCGAGAATGTCATTCAACAAGCGGATCAGGCGGTCGGTATTGCTGACTGCGATTTCCAACATCCGCGTTCCCTTTGCATCAACCCTCCCCAATAAACCTGAGGCGAGAAGGGCAAGCGACCCATGAATGGATGTAAGGGGAGTTCTAAGTTCATGGCTCACTACCGAAACGAACTCGGACTTCATGCGCTCGATCTGTTGCCGCCGTGTGAGATCTCGGAAGACCAGAACAACCGAACCGATGACTGCGAACATGGCGACCACGAGCGCCGACAATACAACCAGAAATGCTCGGCGAGCGCTCGCCTGCGCACGCATGTTGCGGTCGACAAGAAGGCGATCCTCATCGCCTCGCATTTGGGCTGTCAGGGCTGAGATTTCAGCGCTCAGCTTCCTCCCGGGGCCGGTACTGCCGAGAGCCAGAATTGCCTGCAGGCCGCCCGACTTGCGAACGCGGATGCCTTCGTCCATCGTGGCGAAACGTTTCTCGAGGAGCGTCTCCAGCGAGCTGATATTGCTCTGTTCGCCAGGATTGTCCAACGTTTGCGTGCGCAGCTCAGAAATCAGGTCTGGAACCTGCTTCCGGATACCTTCGTACTGAGCCTCGAAGGTGGTGTCGCCAGTAATTACGTAGCCCCGGATGGCCGCTTCAGCTTGGGACATACGGAACGAAACCTGCTGCAACAGCTCGAGCACAACGTGAGTATGCGTAACCCACTTGCTGTCTTCAATCAGGCCAATGATCGTTCGCTGAGAGACGATTCCGACCGTGCCGAGGAGCGCAAGCACGATGACAAATCCGGCAAGAACGGTTCTTTCGACAGTCAGTTTCATCAAAATCCGCGAGCCGTGGCAAAGAACAGCGAGAAAAACAGGGCGTTTTTCGAATTTCACTTCAAAGTCATAGAATTCTGCCCAAAACTTGCAAATTTTCCTGCAACGCAGGGAATTAACAGGGATTTCTGTGGATTTCTCCCTAAGCTACACACGAAACACCACTTAGTGTCGTTTTTCAAACGATTCAAGAAACTAACAGGGAATTATCAGGGAAGTTCCATGGCTCTGGCGACATTTTTCCGCAGCTAGTTCCATATTCGTATCGGCTGAACTGCGAAGCCTCCATGGCCGGATTCTAGTACGGCTTGGGATTTGGACGAGCTCCATAGGCCCGCAACAACAAAGCTGCGGAGAGCACCAGACAGCCCTCAAGAAGAAACTCTGCGACATTAACCTGGGCTCCCGGAAGGGCCTGATAGTGGCTAGTCCAGAGCGGAGCCCTCGAGAGGGCGTGCACGAGAGAATTATCGGAAGGGTGAACCTGCCGCCAGGGAGCAAGCGCGCATAGCGCTAGCCAACCCAACACCAAAAGGATAATGGCTAGCCTCGTGTTCCGAGTTGGCAGGGGCACCGCCATGCGTGATGTCAGATTAGGAAGGCGGGTATGGCGGTTAAATCCCACTGAAGTCGTAGAGTCATTTCCCATCCAGTTGGGTTTTCGCCTTCGTACTCGTTTAGCATGTTAGTTTCAATTTCAACCGAACAAGAAGTATCTACTACGAATCTCTCGCACAAACTGCGATCCCTGCCAACGCTAATCGATCTCTACGTTCTTCTGGTGGACCATGTCATGCGCAAGCACGGGTTTGACCCCGAACGGTGCGAATTTCCGGCCGAGCAAGCGCTGCCTCCCGTCGAAGCTCTCGGGCACGATTCCATTCAAGGTCGCTCCGCTCCCTGGCTCGGGGTCTCGCGAACTGATTTCCTCATTTCAAACGTCGAAGCGGAATGGTCTTCCTTTTCTGATACGCCCATGACCTTCTCTGAAGAGGAGCTGCTGTTGGTTGCCGTCTGAGTTAGGTAAATCGGCAGCGGAGCCAGTCAGGCGCGATTGGGAGCTGCAAGGTTGTTCTTTAGAGCGAAGAGAGCCAGCTCCAGACGGGTCGACATTCCGATCTTGTCGAAGATGTTCGTGAGATGCCGCTTCACCGTGTCTTCCGTGATGTTCAGTCGCGAAGCGATTTCCCGATTGCTGCAGCCTTCTGTGACTAGTCCTATCACTTCGATCTCTCGTTGAGTAAGACCATAGTTTCGCGGCTGTGCGCCTGCTCTCATGGACGCAGAAAGATCCGCCAGGATTTTGCCGACATCCCCCTCTTCGCGCCCCTCGACCCAGTAGTTGCCGTTGAGCACTGAGCGCATTGCAGGCTCGAGTTGAGCAATGCTCTTCTTACTCAAGATGCCACGAGCACCGAGCTGCAACGCTTGCACAATCTGTTCGGGGCCAACCGATGCGCTGAAGACAATCGTGTGTGCCGTGGCGTGCCTGGCAGAGAGTTCCTTCAACGCTTCAATTCCTGGCAGATTGGGCATAAGAAGGTCGAGCAGCAGTACGTCGGGATGCAGCTTCTCGACCTGCTCGATCGCCCGCTTACCGTCATGCGCTTCCCCAACCACCTGGAACTCCTGGCTCGCGGAGAGCTTCGCGCGGACAACTTCGCAGACAATTGGATCGTCATCAGCCAGCAGAACGAAAAACTTCTTTCCTGGAGTAGTCTTTCCCTGCGAATGGTTCGCCTTAGGAACAGGGCTCATGGCGGATAGAGTGTTCTCGTTTTACCCGATTTGAGATCCACAAAGCAAGCCTGCAGTGTGGGCGAGTACCAGAACGGGAGTGTCTCACAAGTGACAACATCACAGGATCTCGTGATGAACTACTGCTTCCGAGCTTCGCGCCAATTCTCCCACTGCTCATCGGATTGCATCTGCACAGCTCCATGCTTGGTCGCCCATTCCACAAAACCAGCCGGAGCATCGTGCACACCAAACACGTTGGCTCCCTTGATGGAGCGAATCTCGTTCCACTGGGAATCTTTGAGGGAGGCCAAACGAAGATCGGCATTATCGAACACGGCGCCCGTCAAGTCGGCTCTGCTGAAGTCTGCTCCTTCAAAGTCACCATCTTCCATTTCGGCTCCGGCGAGAGAGGCATCCTGAAAATTGCTCTGCCGGAAATTGGCAGAACGCAGGTTTGAATCCTGCAGGTTGGCGGCATCGAAATCACTGTTGCGGACATCCGCGGCGCTGAAATCCGATCGCAGCAGGCGGGCATTCTTGAGGCGAATTGCCTGTAGAAATGCTCCGGAGACATCCACGCCCACAAGCGGTACGCGATCCCGATTCAGCTCCTGCAGCGCTTCGATGCGACCTCCGCTTCCACCCTTACCTTGCGCTGTATTAATGACCTGCCAGGCTTGGTAGTGTCGCTGCTTCACGCGGTCTCCGGATTCATAAAAATAAAAGATCACGGCAACGAGAACGGAAAGGGTGCCGAAGTATTCCAATACCTCGACAAAGGTCCACCGGCTCAACGCAAACGCTACCCATTCCCAAACCCATTCGAGAGCAAAGAAGGGTGTGCTCCACGCTGGGATTTGTTGCCTGCGTTCACGCCAAGGAAGCGGCCGCTTACGGGCCTCGCGAAAAACGATCATGAGGTTTCCTCTTGAAACAGCGGTTGGGCTAACGATTGTAGAACTGCCGGATGGAATCGCTAATTCCGAAATTTGAGGATTGTGATGCGGTGAAGAGAAAAATGTTGCAAGCAGAAGCGGCCAGCGGATCGCCGGCAATGTCGTCGCGCATCGTCAACACTGCAAAGCAAAGCCGCCGGCCGCACCCTTCAGGGTTCCCTTCGGTATGAATTTAGACGAATCAGCGGCGCAATAGTCACCGTCGTTTGACGGTGCGGCTCCGAACTTCACAAGAGAGCAAAGCCCACATCCGGAGCCTATAATGGCCTCGAATGAGCCGAGGGGCAATATTCATGTCGCGGACTTTGATGCTGCTTTCACTCGTTGTTGTATCGAGTCCATTCGCAGGCTCTAAGGACAAGCCCAAGACCTTGCCTGCTCAAGTGCTGCAGGCTCAGACGATCCTCGTCGTCATCAATCCGGACGCGGGCGAACCATTGACGGATCCAGCCGCCAATCGCACCGCCAGAGAAGATGTCGAGAAAGCGTTGATACAGTGGGGACGCTTCCGTCTCGCAATGGAGCCGCATACCGCGGACCTGGTGCTTTCAGTTCGTAAGGGAACTGGACGGAGTGCAACTCCAACCATCAGCGGCGGCTCGATCGATAATCGGCCTGTGATCCTCCAGCCAGGCGGTGAAGGTGGGACGCGCATCGGTGGACAGCACGGTCGTCCGGATCCCGTTACCAGGGGAGAGCAGACTACCGGACCGCGCCTCGGAACCGAAGTCGGCGCCTCGGAGGATACATTGGAGTTGTATCTCGGCAGTGATGACTACCCCTTAGATAGCGCTCCCATCTGGCGATACACCGCAAAAGACGCCCTTCATCCGCCTAAGATTCCAGCGCTCGAGCAACTTCGAAAAGCGATCAGCGAAACTGAGAAGGCAACGCAGCAAAAGAAAAAGCCTTGAGGACATTACGCTCCGAAAAAGGAATTATTGCGTGCTGGCCGCGATCCGCATTCCTCGTTTCTCCAGCGGGTGCAACTTTGGCAGCCGCTATCTTCTGACCCCACCGGCGTTTGACGGGAGTATGTGTATGTGATGCGCATATGTACACACTCCGCCCGCCCGCGCACCCGCGCATCGGCGAGCGCGCGATGGCTTCTGCGTTCAGCGTCCAGGTGCTTTCGAAATGTATAAGCGCCAATTCCGTTCTTTAGCACTTCCATGAATCGCGGCCATTTCGGCTATAAGCACATCAAAGCCTCGATCACTTCCGTATTGCTCGTCACTCGCTAACGACGTACGAAGCGTTCTCAGGAGTCGCGAGCGATAGCGCAACGTCACGCCGTCCCATTTGCTTGTCGGCCCCCCGCGACATCACTCGCTGCGTAGAACCGTCGCTGGTTGTACGCGCGAGGCGCGCCACGCCGGTAGCAGGCACGCCGTGGTCGCAACCCCGAGCAGGAGTCCGATGACACTGGCGAACACGGCAGGGTCGAGCGGTTTGGTGGCAAACAAGCTGGAGCGGATCAGTTGCGCTGCGGCGATGGCGAGGAGCGAGCCTGCGGCAGTCCCGCCCAAGGCGGGAGCGAGACCATCGAGCAGCATCAGATGCAGGACATGTTCTCTTTGCGCCCCGAGTGCCAGCCGGATACCGATCTCCGTGCGGCGCTGCGTCGCCAAGTATGCGAGCACGCCGAACAGACCCACGGCAGCCAGCAACAGCGATATGCCCGCGAAGGCCGCCAGCAACGTCGCTTCGAAATTTGCGTCGAGGGATGATTTGTTGACGATCTGATTCATCGTGAGCACGTCCGAAACGGCGAGTTCGCGATCCATCTGCTGAATGAGCTTCTGAATGGGAAGTGCGAGGCTCTCGGGATCGCGTGCGGCGCGGACAACGAGGGCGGCGCCGCTTTCTATGCCGGCATCGATCGGGAAATACATCATCGGTTCCGGTTGCTCGGCCAGTTCGTATCGGGTGTCGCCCACGACACCGACGATCTCGTAACTCCCGATCTCGTAACTCCCCCGGCCGAAGCCGATCAGGTGCTTGCCGATCGCGTCCTCATTTGGAAAATACTGCCGCGCGAACTCAGCGCTGATGATGGCTTCGTTGGCGCCATCGAGACGCTGATCGGAACCGAAGGTGCGCCCGCGCAGGAACGGGACTTTTATCGCCGCGAAATAGCTGGGATCAGCCCAGCGAACGATCGCTAGTAGCGTCTGCCCCTGCGGCAAGGGCGGATGCTCGGCGATGGTCACGCTACCGTCGCCGAAGTATCCTTCGCCGGGAACCGCGCGGACCAGGCCGGCCGCGTCCACTCCCGGCAACGCCCGCACGCGCGCGAGCAGATCGTCGAAGAATGCCACCCGCTGTGCCGGGTTGCTGTACTGCACTTTCGGAAGAATGAAATGCATGGTGAGAATGTTGTCGGTCGCGCAGCCCAGGTCATTCGACCGCAGCCGCATGTAGCTCTTGAGCAGCAAGCTGGCGCTGACGAGCAGAACCACGGTGAACGCAACTTCGGCGCCCACGAGCACTTTGCGCACACCCGTACGCGAAGAGCCCGAGGTGGAACTGCGCGAAGACTCTTGCAGCGCCGCGACCAGGTTCCCGGAACGGCTTGCCAGCACCGGGATGAGTCCGGCGAGCAGAGCGCAAATCAATACGAGTCCCGCGACGGTTGCGACCACGACGGCATCAATGCCGATCGACTCCGCGCGCACCATATCGGTTCGCGTGATGACGAACCATCGGAGAGCTGCGTAGGCGAGAGCGAGGCCTGCTGCTCCTCCGACGGAGAAAAGTACGAACGTTTCAATGAGCTGCTCACGAAGTAGCCGGATGCGACTGCCACCGAGCGCTTTCCGGATGGCAATTTCGCGCGCTCGTGCCGCGGAGCGGGCCGTCAGCAGGTTGGCCACGTTGAGGCACGCGATCAGCAGCATGCAACCGGTAGCGGCCAGGAGCATATACAGCGCGGGCTTCACGTTGCGCACCAGGTAATCGATGAGTGGCCGCATCCCCGCGCCGGTGCTCATGAACGGAAGGTCGAGATGGGCGTCATGGATGCGGCGCACGATCGTCGAGACTTCCTGTGTGGCCTGCTCACGAGTGACGCCGGGCTTCAGCCTTCCAATGACGATGAACCCGTGGTTGTCGACCTGGGCCATCTGCGCGGGCGTTCTCTCGTGGTACACAGGAAGGAAGACCTGCACCTTCTGCTCGGGAAAAGCGAACCAACGCGGCATCACGCCAATCACGGTGTAAGGTTTGGCATCCAGATTGATTTTGCGGCCGATCACGGAAGACTCCCCGCCGAAGCGGCGTTTCCAAACAGACCAACTGAGAATGACGGTACCGTTGGCGGAAGGCTGATCGTCCTCCGGCGTGAAGGAGCGTCCGATGCTGGGCTGGACACCGAGCGTGGCGAAAAGATCCCAGGAACAGACCGTTGCACGGACCTGTTCGGGCAGCGCACGTCCTTCGGAGAGGTTGTACTGCGGCCAGGGTGTATAAAGCGCGAGATTGGAGAACGATCGGCTCTCCCGTTTCCATTCGCCGTAGGCGCCGGGGGCGACGACGTTCGCCGGAAACTTTTCGCTACTTTCGTAGAGCCGAACAAGTTGCTCCGGGTGGTCGAACGGCAGAGGTTTCAGGAGAACCGACCAGACGACGGTGAACAGCGAGATCGTCGCGCCCATGCCAACGGCGATTACCAGCATCGCCACCGCTGAAAATCCCGGCTGCCGCGCGAGCGTGCGGATGCTGATTCTTAGATCGCGGAGAAGAGTCTCGAGCCTGTCCCAACTCCAGACCTCGCGAGTTTGCTCGCTAATCACACTGGGATTGCCGAAGGCGCGCAGGGCGGCATAGCGGGCCTCTTCTGGAGCAATGCCGTGTTCCCGCTGCTCTTCTTCTTCCAGTTGAAGGTCCGATTGGAGTTCCCGTTCCAAATCGGCATCGAGTTTCCCGATCTGCCACCATTTCATCTCAGCTCTCCTCAGCTGCGGGCCACATCACCCGCGCCACAGCTTCGGCCATCTGCTTCCATTGAGATTCTTCGACGACAAGCTGTTTTCTTCCCTTATCGGTAAGCCGGTAGTACTTGAATTCCCGATTCCGATCTGGAGCCATCTCCCATTTCGAGGTGATCCATCCCCTTCGCTCCAGCCGGTGCAGCGCGGGGTAAAGCGAGCCGTGCTGCATCTGGAGAAAATCATTCGTGGTCCGCTGAATATGCTTGCCGATCTGGTGGCCGTGAGCAGGACCATAGAGAAGAGTTCGCAAGATCAGCATGTCAAGGGTGCCTTGCAGAAGGTTCGCGCGTTCCGGTGTCTGTTTGGCCATAGAAGACATTCGACCATCAATTACACAGAATGGTAGACACTCGACCATCAGCAGTCAAGCCGTGACTTGAAGATCTGTTGATGGAAGGGACATTCAGACGTCCACTCAACGACCACACCAGCTACTTAGGGCTGAGAACAGCAAGGAACGCGACTGAGGTTCCCTTTGGGTTTCTATGCCGATTGCGGAGGAATATCCGGCTAGACATGGTCATCCGAATGTCCCGAGGTACAAAGTATGCGGGAATGGCATCAGAATGACAACCATCTGCAGGCCGTGCAGCTTTGGCGGCCTATATCCTAACCCATTTTGAACGCAGGTTTTTTCACACCTCCGGCTGGTTTGTTTTGCGTTTCTTCTTTCCAAGCTTCTTGTTGTGCTTCAAGGAGCACGATGTAGCAGTTTTCCCGCGCGTATAGCCTAACCCCACCGTCGTTTGACACTGCTACAACTGCTTCCTAGACTTGAGCTTCAAGAATTCAGAGCTGATGTCACGCACTTGGTGCGATTAGAGTTGGTCGCAACTCGTGTGGACGCGTCCAATTATTAGACCGAAGGAAAAGGGCCCATCATGAGTCGGAGTTTGGTTGCATTCTTACTATTGTTCTTAGTCTCCAGCAACGGTGTTGCCGATTTAAGGTCAACGAAGAACTTCAATGCGAATACCATAATCGGCGCTGCACAGGGTGAGAAGTCCGCCGCACCGTCTACGTCGAATGCGCAAGCGTCTGACGACTCCAAGGCTGGCCAGACTGCGAATCCAGGTCCGGCGAAGAAGCGCGCAATTCGCATCGGCGTAGCGCAGATTGCGAGCACCGTTGAGAGTTCGCTATCGACTGACGGGTTGCAGCAGGAGCTAGTCAACGACCTGAATTTCCTCGGCGCACAAGGAGTCGCTATCTCAACGGATCCTCACGACCGTGAAGGTGCCCTCGAGCAAGCCAAGCTGCAAGCTTGTGACTATGTCGTGTTTACGACCATCAATGGTTTGAAGACTGCAAGCGTTGGACAGAAGCTCGGCAGTGTTTTCAATCGTGGTGGTCTCGGTGCTGTGGGCGGCAGTGGACAGGGGCGCGTCGAATTGAATGCCCAAGTAAAGGTCTTCCAGCCGGACGGTGCAACACCGTTATTCGACGGTGATGTAAATTTCCGCCAGAACGACACCGAAGGAACGGCTAAGGGACTGATGAAGACCGAGGCGAGAAACGTGATGCTGCAAATCAAGAAGTTGCAGGGTTCAAAATAGGTTCAGTTAAGACTGTCATCCTGAGGCCCGGTCTTGGCCGAAGGATCTCTGGAACGAATGGATTTGAATGCTGTTTCGCGGCTCTTACACGAGAATTCTCGCCCCAAAAAACCAATTCACCGCGTGTAAGTTCGACGCATCGCGGAGATCCTTCGGCCAAACCAGGCCTCAGGATGACAGTGTTAGAAGGGACGTCGTGTATCCGCGGCTCTAAGCCGTAGCAGCCATCTGCACCTTTGCTTGCTCCTCACCGAACCTCACCGAGACAATCTTCGATACCCCCGGTTCCTGCATGGTGACGCCATACAACACAGGTGACGAGCTGATCGTGCGCTTGTGGTGAGTAATCACGATAAATTGCGTACGATCGCTCATTTCCCTTACCAATTCGGTGAAACGTCCAACATTCGATTCGTCGAGCGGCGCATCGACTTCGTCGAGGATGCAGAATGGGCTCGGCTGATATTGGAAGATGCCAACGAGTAGCGACAGAGCAGTCAGAGCCTTCTCGCCGCCGGAAAGCAGCAATACATTCTGAAGTTTCTTTCCCGGCGGTGAAGCAACGATGTCGATACCGCTCTCCGCGGAGTTCTCTTCGTCGGTGAGCTTCATGAATCCATGCCCGCCGCCGAAGAGCTTGCGGAAGGTGACCTGGAAGTTCTCGTTGATCTTGGCGAAGGCCTCGTCGAACTTCTGCTTTGAGAACTCGTCGATTTCACGAATCGTGTTTTGCGTGTTCTCGATTGAGTCCAGCAAGTCTTTGCGCTGGACTTCCAGGAACTCGTGACGCTGGGCAGTCTCTTTGTATTCCTCCAGAGCCATCATGTTTACCGGGCCCATGTTGTCTAGCCTCGTTCGCATCTCACGATAGAGTTCCTCTTCCTGCGCGAGAGCTTCGCCTTCGACCATTGCGATGGAGGTGTCAGCGAGCAGAACGTCGCTTGTAAGCGACAGCTCTTGCAGGCAGGTCTGAGCCAAATGCTGCATGTCAGACTGAAGTCTGGCGAGCGTTGTCGAGAGCTCGCTGCGCCGATCGCGGAGCGCATCGAGTTCCTGGCGCGCAGTGCGTAGAGACGCATCGAGCTCGGTGGCGAGCAGACGCGTTTGTTCTCCAGCTCGCTGCAGTTCGGCGGCTTTCAACTCGCCGCTTTCGCGCTCTGCGTGCAGCGAGATCAGGACTTCCGCCAAGCGGACGTTCTCCTGCTCGCGCTCGTGCTTCTCCGCTGCGGCACCTGCAATCTGCGATTCCAGAGTCTCAATCCTCGACCGCACTTCTGCAACCATGCGATTGATTCGCTCCAAAGCAGTGGCGGCTGCTCGACGGCGCTCTTCCAATCCGGCGAGGCGGGCCTTGGCCTCGGCCGCGCGTTGCAGGGCAGTGTCACGCGTCGCACGATTTTCGGCGAGCGCTTGCTGTGCGTTGTTCAACTCCAACTGCAGTTCACACTGGTTGACTTCGTGCCGCTCCAGTTCCTCGCGTTT
Source organism: Terriglobales bacterium (assembly GCA_035567895.1). NCBI lineage: Bacteria > Pseudomonadati > Acidobacteriota > Terriglobia > Terriglobales > Terriglobales bacterium. The sequence continues at coordinate 198,061 of DATMPC010000085.1, forward strand.
AAACGCAAGCAACTCTTCCTTCCCCGATTGCTGCTGCTGGATTCGATCCATTTCGAGGCGGAACTGGTGCAGGCGCTGTTCTGTTCGTGAAAGCTCAGCCTCCATCTGCTTGAGGGCGACGCCGGAGCTATGAGCATCCTTCTCGGCTTCGCGTCGTTCATCCTGGAGCCGTTCGAGCAAGGCCGCGAGTTCAGCAACCTCTCTCGCGAGCATCTGTACTCGTAGTTCTTCGTTGCGCAATGCGCCTTCGAGCGCTTGCACGGTGCGGCTGATATCGCGGAGCTCACGTTTCAGAGACAGAGGGCCCTCAGTGCGCTGCTTGCCACCTGTGACCGTGACGTTGTGGAAGGTTTCGCCGGAGGGCGAGAGGAAGAATGCGTCCGGGTTCTCAAGCGCCAATTCGCGGGCGACCGACGAGTCGGGCGTGATGTAACCGTCACGAAGCTTCGGCAAGATTACTTCCAGCGACTTGCCAAATCCGTTCAGGACGCGAATGCAGCGCGTGAGCGGCACTATGGAATCGCCCGCCGGAGTACGCTGTGCGTTCTCATCCACTAGAAACGAAAACTTTGCCTGAGAGTCATTCGGATGGACCAGGAAAGTTGCGCGGCCATCGGCGTCGCCCTTGAGCAGGCGCATGCCTTCCTCGGCTGCGTTCCACGACTTCACTACGATGTAGTTCAACTCATCGCGGAAAAAGTCGTCGATTACGCCTTCGTATTGGTCATCGACTTCGAGAAAGTCGGCAAGGATTCCAGCAGGAGCTAATCCACCTTCGAGAGCGTTTGCCTTCAGCAATCGCTTGACCGACTCGGTTGAATAGCCGTGGTCCCTGAGCAAAGCCTCGATCGACGCTTTCTTGCCCATGGCGGTCGCAAGTTCCCCGCGAAGTCCATCGACGTGGCGCTTGCACTCCAATTCCATCGCTCGCTTTTCTTCAAGCGCAGTCCGGACTTCCGCGATGCGAGCCGATAATGCGTTCACCGTGTCCGTGATGGACTCGAACTCCATCGTCACCTGGCCGCGCCGGCCTCCGAGTGATTCCGCTTCGGCGGTAGTCGCTTCTGCGTCGGACGCGATCCGTTCTCGTTGCGCGGCAAGCGACGCTAGATGCTCTTCGGTCTGTGAAATTTCGCTACGGACCCGGGTCACCGCCGACATCACTTCATATGCCGATTTGCGTCGCAGTTCCTGCTGTTGCTCAAGATCAAAGAGCTGCCGTCCAGCTTCGGCCACCTGCTCCTGCTCGAATCGATGCTGTTGTTCCGCGAGCTCGACGTCCGCCGCGGCGGACTCGAGCACCGCCCGGTTATCAACTTCCTCAGCTGCCAGGTCTTCGAAACGGACCTGAATGCGCTCCAGTTCAGCCTGATTTGATACGCTCTGTGCCGCCAGATCCGCGCACCGCTCCTGGTTGTTGTAGCGCCGCGAGCTCACGCGACCAGCTTCAACCTCGATAGCTCCGAGGCGTTCGCGCACAGTGCGTATCTCGCCATCGATTGCGTATCCGCGTTCTACTGCAGCGGTGTGCGCTGTCTCCATCTCACCCAACGACGCCGTGCGATTGTTCAGTTCTTCGGTGAGAGCCCGAATCTGTTCCTCCAGCGAAGCGTTTTCGCGAGTCATCTGAGCCAGCTTGCTGGCAAGCACGATCCGCAACTTCTCTCGCATCTCATCGCGCAGCCTGCCATAGCGCTCGGCCTTTGCCGCCTGGCGCTTGAGCGAGTTCATTTGCCTCGTGACCTCGTCGAAGATGTCATTGATGCGCGAAAGATTTTGGCGCGACTGCTCCAGCCGAAGCTCGGCGAGACGCTTCTTCGTCTTGAACTTCGTAATTCCCGCTGCCTCTTCGAGGATGGCGCGGCGATCATGAGGCTTGCTCGACAGGATTTGTCCGATGCGCCCCTGTTCGATGATGGCGTAGGACTCAGGGCCAAGTCCTGTGCCCATGAAGATGTCTTGAATGTCGCGCAGCCGGCATAGCTTTCCGTTCAGCAAGTACTCGCTCTCACCGGAGCGGAAGAGACGCCGTGTGACGACAATCTCGCCAGCTCGGAATTGAGTCTTGAACTTTCGGCGGCGAATCTTCAGCACCACTTCAGGTTCAGGCGTTGTGGATCCCGGAACCTGATTTCCCGATTCGGGATGCTCCACTGTGGGACTCTCGGGCGACTCAGCATCAGCACTCACTTCAGTGGGTTGATCGTCCGCAGGCTCCGCCACGATGTTGCCTTCGGCATCAATGAACTGTCCTGGCCGGGTTTCCTCTTCCGCTCGAGCTGCGTCTTCTGCCGCAGACGAACGAACGCTGGCTTCATCCCAATCTTCGGCAGACAGTTCGTCCTGGATATCAATTTCGGGAGCTCCGCTGGAATTGCCCTCATACACGTCGGGATCGATCAGCGTGAGTGACACTTCAGCCATGCCGGTGGGCTTGCGGTCGCGCGTTCCGGCGAAGATCACGTCTTCCATTCGCGCGCCACGCAAACTGCGTGCTGATTGTTCGCCCAGCACCCAGGAGATGGCGTCTGAGACGTTCGACTTCCCACAGCCGTTGGGGCCCACGATGGCGGCAATACCGTCGCCGTGAAACTTGAGTTCGGTACGGTCGCAGAACGATTTGAAACCGAGGATCTGAAGCTTTTTCAGCTTAAGCACGGCACTCTCCTTTGGCGAGGAAAGAAGGAATCTCAACGATGGAAATGCGGTGGTTCAAGCGAGCCATCAAAAACGGCAATTCCGAGATGAGGGGAAGGCGTTTACTCAAATGGTTCCACCTGCAGACACTGCGGCCAAAGACAGCAGCATCACTCAGTTGCGACGTGCTCACTTTACGATTGGGTATCTTCGCCGTCAATACAGCGACCCAATATATTGTGGATATTGTGTCAGGAACACAGGATATCGCACCTGTGTTGCAGCAGATGAGTAAACTGATCGCCATCTTTAGAAAGTGGCGGGATCGTCGAGAGCTGTGGAAATCTTAGCAGGAAATGGGCCACTTGTTTCCTCTTAATTTTCAAGTGAGCCTCCTTTCCGTGCACTTTCCGCCTTTTTGAACTGTCATCCTGAGCCCCTGTTTTGGGCGAAGGACCTCCCGCAATGCGTCGAACTGGAATGCTGCGTCCCGGCTCTTTGGCGAAGAAGTGGTTCTTTCGCTTTCCCCACCATGAACACCAGCTTTCTTGGCCAGAAAAGCCGTGACAGGACGTTGGCATCCGACGCATTGCGGGAGGTCCTTCGCCCAAAGCAGGGGCTCAGGATGACAGTGAATGTATAAACGCGAGCTTCGCAAAAACCTTTGGGAACGCGCCTGTTAAAATCGCCCGTGTCCATCTTGAGATCCCTTTCAGCAGCGTTGCTGATTTCTTCCTTACTCATTGCACAGTCCACTCAAAAGAAAACCGGCTCGGTAGCTCATCACGGCACGTCTAAATTTGCCAAACCTCCCTATGTTGTTCCAGACCTCGCAGAGCGACTCGCGAAATACAAGCGAGTAGTGATTCCGTTCGACAAATCCAAGCTGCCGCCTCGCGAGCTACAGATGGTCGGCAAGTTGGTCGATGCATCGCAATATCTCGATGACATTTTCTGGCGTCAGAATGATCCAGAGGGCCTGGAGCTTTATAAGCGCCTGGAGAAATCGCAGACTGCACGAGACTCCGAACTGCGACGCTTTCTCATCATCAATGGTGGCCGTTTCGACCTGACGAACGAGAACAAGCCGTTCATCGGAACGCAGCCGATGTCACCTGGGCGCGGCTTGTATCCGGAAGGACTGACACGCGAGGAACTAGAGAAGTATGTCGCAGCTCATCCTGACCAAAAGGATGAGCTCTACAGTCCGTACACAGTGATTCGCCGAAATGGGGACCGACTTGAGGCGATTCCATATCACGTCGCATATCGCCAGTTTCTGATTCCCGCGGCAAAGGCTCTGCGTGAAGCTGCCGATCTTTCGGACGACAAAGCGTTTGCCGATTTCCTTCGACTCCGCGCCGACGCTCTTTTGTCGGACGACTATTACAAGAGCGACCTGGCCTGGGTCGATCTGCAGAATCCGAAATTCGACGTGATCATGGCGCCGTACGAAACCTATATCGATGGTGTGCTCGGCGTGAAGACGTCGTACGGCGCGGCGGTGATGATCCGCAATGAAGCGGAGAGTGTGAAGCTCGCGACGTATCAGGAGCATGTGCCGGAGATCCAGGACGCATTGCCGCTCGCGCCAGAAGATCGTCCGTCGAAGGCGGGGCAGCCCACGCCGATGGAAGTCCTCGACACGCCGTTTCGCGGAGGAGATTTGCGGCACGGCTATCAGGCGGTTGCGGACAATCTTCCCAACGATCCGCGCATTCACGAGCAGAAGGGCACAAAGAAAATCTTCTTCAAGAACTACATGGATGCGCGTGTTAACTACGTTATCCTGCCGCTCGGCAAGGACATCATGGATCCACAGCAAGCGGCGCAGGCGAGCGCTGACGGTTATATGGCATCGACGGTGATGCATGAGATCTGCCATGGTCTTGGGCCAGCATATTCGCGGACTTCTACGGGCCGAAAAGATATTCGCGAGGCTCTGGGCGATTTATTTGCCGGGCTGGAAGAAGCAAAGGCCGACGTGGTTGGAATGCACAGTCTGAAATTCCTGATAGACAAAGGCGTCTTACCTAAGGAGCGCGAACAGGAGTACTACGCCTCCTACGTCGCCGGTATTTTCCGCACTGTGCGCTTCGGCACAGGCGAGGCCCACGGTCGCGCAGAAATGATGGAATTCAATTATTTAAGCGAGCAGAAGGCCATTACTCGCGATACGTCAGGACGCTATCACATCGATTACGCGAAGATGCCGGATGCTATCGCCTCGCTCGCCAAAGAATTGCTGGAGCAGGAAGCGACCGGCGATCGTAATCGCGCCGCCGCCTGGTTCCAGAAATATGAGGTAATGCCGAGTGAACTCAGATCGAGTCTCGCGCAATTGCGCAGTGTGCCAGTAGATGTAGATCCCGTACAGCCTTTTCCTGAAAAGGTTCAATAAGGAGATCCATGCACAACATCGAAAAGCGGAAGTACGAGCGCGTTTCACTGCCACAGAAATCGGGCGCATACGTCGAGGACGCCAACGGAAAACGTTTAGGTGCCCTTCGAGTAATCGGGCAAGGCGGGCTCTTCTGCGAGTGCGACCCCAAAAGCTATCGTGCCGGAGAGATGGTGTTGCTCCGCATTGTCGATCCGAGCGAGGGCATTGAGCGCAACCTGAGTTGCGAAGTTCGATATACCGAAGACAAGGGCATTGGCTTCGCGTTCGAAGATCTCGGCCCAGATTCCGCAGTCGAAATCGGCGTGATCATCGGCAAGTACTATTCCGCAGGCAAGAAGTAGCAGCTCAACAATCTGATCGAGAGGTCGCGGCGTGACAATCTTCATCTCGCTCTTACTTGGTTTTGCGACGGGGATTTTGTCTGGTCTCGTTGGGATCGGCGGGGGCATCATCATTATTCCCGCTTTGGTCTATGGTTTTCACATGAGTCAGCGTCGTGCGCAGGGCACTTCCATCGGTGTATTGTTGGCGCCAATCGGCATCCTGGCGTTCATCGAGTACTACAAGGCCGGCAACGTCGATGTAAGGATGGCGATACTGATTGCGCTGGGATTCATCTTCGGCGCTTACTTCGGTGGCTCCTGGGCTCAGCAGATACCACAGAACGTCCTGAGAAAAATGTTCGCTATCTTGCTTGCAGTTACTGCGGCGAAGATGTTCTTTCAGAAGTAATCCCGGCGCTTCGCGATTGAGAACGGAAGTAAAGGAATACCGGAATTCCCATCAGGATCACTGCGCTTCCCAGGAGCGATCTCTTTAAGTTCTCCGTGAACGTCGAATAGAGAAGGAAAGCTGCGGCCGCGATAAAAATCGCGGGCACCACCGGATATCCCCAGGCGCGATATGGACGCAGTACGTCTGGCATGCGCTTGCGGAAGATGAAGATCGTACTTGCGGCAATCATGTAGAAGAGCCACTCAGCGAAAATAGCAATCGAAAAGAGCTGCTGAAAGCGCGAGATCACGAGCAGGAGAACGCAGGCAAGGGCGGCCTGTACTACAAGTGCGTTACCCGGCGTGAAATATCTGGGATGTACTTCTGCCAACGCGCGGAAAAAATAGCCGTCACGAGCAACTGCAAACGGCACTCTCCCTCCGCTCATTACAGTTCCATTTAGACCAACGACCATCGAAAGAGCCATTCCGGCTGAAACAACGGCCGCGCCGACCGCACCGATCGCTAGCCGCGTGGCGTCAGATGCGGGACGCTCCGAACCAGCAACCTGCGCTGCCGGCAGCACATACTGCACGGCTGCGTTGGTGGCCATATACAACGCCGCAACCAGCAACACGCCAACGATCAGGCCGAGGGGAATATTGCGCTCAGGCCGTTCGATCTCTTCGCTCACCATGTTGAGATCGTTCCAGCCGTCGTAGGCCCATAACGCCGCAACTAGCGCGACCATGAAGCCGCTGATGCCACCGGTGGCTCCTGGGTATGTTGTCGAGAAGTTAGAGAAGGTGCCGCCGCGGAAGCTGAACGCGATGCCGACGATCGCGGCGATCATCAGCACCTTGAGCCAGGTGAAAATGTATTGAAAGTCTCCGGCTCGTCGAACGCCAATGTAGTTGAGTCCCGAAATGACGATGGTTACGACCATCGCTCCAATCTGTGCCCAGGTGATTGCAAAAGGTGAGGAGATGGCGTTTTCTGTCAGAAAGTGAAAAGCGCTGAAGGTGCCCAGAATCCGCATTAAGCCGGTCGTAATCGTGGCAATCGAGGCAGGCTTTGCGATCACGAACCACGTCCACGCGTAGAGAAAGCCGGCTACCGGTCCGTATCCATCGCGAACGTAAACATACTCACCACCCGCCTGCGGTTTAAGCGCGCCGAGCTCCGCATAGGTTAATGCGCCAAAAATCGAAAGAACGCCGCCTACAATCCAGGCAAGATAGACCAGCTTCGCGGACCCGACTGCCTGCATCATTTCTTTAGGAACCAGGAAGATGCCGCTGCCGATGACGGTGCCAACCACGATCGCAATTGCATGGCGCAGCCCTAGTGCCCGCGGGAGTTGTCGAGACTCTGTTCTTGCTGTCACAGGGCTAAGCACGCGCTCTCTCCAACGACGGCGATGTCAGCGTACTGATTGCGTATCCCACGGCGAAGGTCACGACGGTTCCGATGGCTACCAGCCAGGTATAGGCGATGCGGAAGCCCGCCCAACTTGCAAAATGATCTGCACCCAGCCAGAGATAGAGATTGATCGCCAGGCCACAGGCCATACCAACAATTGCGCCGCCTTCAGTAGCCCGACGAGTCAGGATTCCCAGCAGGAAGACTCCAAGCAGCGAGCCGTACGCCACGGAGATGATCGTCAAGCCGATCTCAACCACGCGTCCTCCGTGCCGGGAGAGCAGAGCCAGCCCAAAGAGCACGAGTCCCCATAGTACGGTTGCAAAACGGGAAACAGAGACACGGCGTTGCTCAGTTGCTTCAGGACGAAGACGCATGTAGAAGTCCACAACGGTTGTCGACGAGAGAGAATTCAACGCAGCGCTCAAGTTCGACATCGCAGCAGCCAGAATCGCGGCAATCAGGATGCCTGATATCCCGTGCGGCATTCGGTTCACGATGAACGTTGGAAAAATTCGATCGGAACTCGTGAACGCAACCAGCGGGGGAAACAGCTTATAAAACGCGAACAGGGAAGCGCCCACCAGAAGAAAAAGGCCGAATTGAATGAAAATAAATACGCCACTCGACAACAACGCGAGCTTTGCCTGACTCTCATTCTTGGCTGCAAGCAAGCGTTGCACCATCAATTGATCGGTACCGTGAGTGGACGTCGTGAGGAAAGTTCCGCCGATTAGGCCCGCCCAAAAGCTGTAGCTGTTCGATGGACTGAAGCTGAAATCAAAAATGCGGAACTTGCCGGCAGCGCCGGCGATCTGATCCACCGTGTTCCAGCCTCCCGGCACTAAGTGCAGGATGGTGAAGAACCCGATCACCGTTCCGGCAACGTAGATCGTCATCTGGACAACATCAGTCCACACTACCGCCGACATCCCACCTTCGAACGTATAGATAAGCGTCAGCAGGGTAATGATTGCCACCGAAAGAATGTCGCGAGTCTCTGGCGTGATTCCGAAATGGGCAAAGATACTGGTCAGCGCAATGCCCACGACGATGGAGATCGCCCAGACGCGCACGCCTTCCGCTGCCGCGCGCGTTGCCAGGAAGAGTCCTGCAGTGAAGCGATGTAGACGCGGTCCGAAGCGGCGGTCGATGAGTTGATATGCGGTGTAGAACTCGCCGCGAAAGTATTGGGGTATGAAAATGATGCAAATCAGGATGCGCGCAACGAGGTAGCCAAGCACGATTTGCAGGAAGCCGAAGTCGCGGTCGTATGCCAATCCGGGAATGCTGATCACTGTCAGCGTGCTGGTTTCAGCCGAGACTATCGATAGAGAGATCGCCCACCAGGGAATGTTGCGATCAGCAAGGAAATAGCTCTTGAGAGAACGATCGGCAGAACGAAAGTGAATGCCAAACAGCGTGATGCCGACCAGATAAATTGCGATCAGAGCGAGATCGAGAGGGTTGAGTCCCATGCGGAATATGAAGTTTCCATGACGATACAGGAGTTAGGGATGTGTGGGAAGGTGGCTCGTGCTTGCGACGACAGCGCCCTGTGGATAGAGGATCCTGGCGATTCTCACGCCCAAAGCACGTATCGTCCGCCACCTGTGAACAGGATGACTAGACACATGACGATCAGCATCAGTTCGTAGTTCCAACCGTTATTGGCCCAAAACTCAATACGCCACACGAAGATCTTCTTCTGAATCGCTCCGAACATGATGAGAATCAGGCCAATCGCCGCGGGCTGGATCAACACTCCGAAAGCGACGCCAAGACTGCCGAGTATCTCGACCGCGCCCAGGAAGATCGTGAAACTCTTGCTCATATTGATGCTCTTGCTTCTTGCGACAGGATCTCTCACGTGATTCAATCCACTGGTGAAGAAAACGAGGCTCACCATGAGCCTGAGCAAGAGCAAGCCCAGATCGCTGTATCGAGTTAAGGCTGGGAAGACCATCAAAAATGCTCCTGATGGACGTGGTAAAGGGCCGCGGCCGCGAACATCGTACACCTGTCATGCGCGGTACTCGGTATCGGCAACTGCCGCATACCAACAAGGATTTTGCCGGGGAATCCCGCCTTCAAATGGATAGTGACTAAGGTCATCTACCCCACGAGTGAATCGGAAACTACTATGGAGCGGCGGAAGGTGTCGCGCAGACGCCTTCCTTACTCTGCTTTCCTGAAACTGATCCGAGTTATCCGGTACAGGAGGTCGCTTGGGCGCAAAGGTGTTGCGCGCTGTTTATCGCCTTATTGTCCCTGGGGGATTAGTGTTGCTGGTCTCTGCCCTCGCAATGGAGTCGCGGATGCCGCAGGGAATGGCGGCCTCCTTTTGGCATTATTACCCCTACATCATTTTCGGCGTTGGCCTGCTGCTCAGCGCGGTGTTCAATTGCAGCCGATTATTTTTTGCTCTACTGGTTGTCGCCTTATCGGATCGCGCTCTGTTGTGGCTGGTGCCACGTCTTTCGTCCGCAGGAATATACCAAACAATTTTCGACGCGATCGCGCTGTTGCTTCCGCTGAACTTGCTCGCCTTCTCGTTCATGCGCGATCGTGGAATCATCTCGTCCCCCGGCCGGCGCAGAGTCGCATTCATCGCAGCACAAGTCGTTTTTGTTGGACTGATCGTTCTGATTCATCCCTTGCAGGTGCGAGCCGCCGGTTTGATGCAAGGAGAAATCATTCCCAAGGGTTATTCGGAGTGGAGTCATCTCTCACAACCGGCACTGCTTGCCTTCATACTGGCGGGCATCGTGATGCTGGTGTATCTGCTCGACCGCCGCAGGCCGGTTGAAAGCGGACTCTTCTGGGCGCTAGTGACGGCATTCATCGCGCTGAATGCCGGCGGCGCGAGTCATCTCTCGTCGGTTTACTTCGCTAGCGGAGGTCTGATCCTTGGCATCGCGGTGCTCGAGACTTCATATACGATGGCCTACCACGACGAGCTAACGCAGCTTCCCAGCCGTCGCGCACTCAATCAGGCGTTGCTGAAAGTTGGCGACGCTTACGCGGTGGCGATGGTCGATGTAGACCATTTTAAGCAATTCAACGATACATACGGGCACGAGACAGGTGACCAGGTGCTACAAATGATCGCCTCGCGCCTGGCGGATGTTACCGGCGGCGGCAAGGCATTCCGCTACGGCGGAGAAGAGTTTGCTGTGATCTTCGCCAACAAGTCAGTCGACGAGGCGTACTTGAGTCTCGAAACTCTGCGAAAGAAAATCGAGGCGACGCCGTTCAAGGTTCGCGATGCCGAGAGGCGTGAACGACGCAAGAAAGCGAAAAAGAGGCAAGTGCCACGTCTTCACGCCAAAAAGCGCGTGAGGGTGACCGTAAGTATCGGAGCCGCATCGTCCGATGGCGAGGGGCGTCCGGCCGACGAAGTACTACAGGCAGCCGACAAGGCCCTTTATCGCGCGAAAAACAGCGGACGCAACTGCACTGTGGTCAGCGGCTAGCTCGCCGTCCTGCCCGCAGATGTGCCTAACGAGCAGCCGCAGCTCGGGCGCCTGCCGGTTCCGACGCGCCAGAGAAAGCTCCATAGGTCGCGCCAGCGGCTGCCGCTCCCAAAATGGGAGCAACCCAGAATAGTGGCCCGGAATATCCCCCCACCCGAATTTCCAGACGCCTTAAAATGCCCCTAATCGCAAAATTTACATTTCGCGAAGAGACACGACGTTCATAGGCTCCTGAATAAATAGAAGATACGGCGCAGTTTCCTGCTCGGTGAGAGGAAACACATCAAGACAGGAGCATTTTCGAAAATCCGGGCAGGAGACTTGGGGCGGTGAAGCGTCAGTTTTGGGGCACTTTCAAGGCCGACGAAGCACAGAACTGGGGCGGTGGATCGACCTTTTGAGGCACCGCAAGGCGAATCCGGGTGATTCAAGCAGCGTTGCTTCGCGAAAAAGATCTTGGACTTTCTGTAGAGTTGATCATTGCCAGGACTGCGATTGACTGCGGTTAGTGGAACGAACTAGGCTGGCGTCAGCGCGAGGGGCGCATCCAGTCCGCGGAAAGGGCAGTGCCCACCCACTTAAATACAACTGAAGGTACGAACCTTCTTTCAGCCTGACTCGTGCGGACTCCAGGCATGCGATGAAAGGAGATTCGTATGTTTCCCAATCCGCAAGCGGCGCTTCCTCTTCCCTCGCGACCCAATCTTGAACAATATAAGAAGCTCGCCAAAGAACTCGTAAAAGTCTGCAAGACCGGAAATTCTGCTGCTCTGCACGAGTGGGTGTCGGAGTGGATCGGCCATCTTGTCCGCCTGAGCCGCCTGGAAATCACTCCAGGCCTTCCCGTGGAAAATCGAAGCTGGATCGAACAAGTGTCGGAATTCGCCACGCGGAAGCTGCTTTCGGAGGAGCGCAAGTGCGCCCTGACCGATGCGCAGTTTGTGATTGCCCGTTCGCACGGATTTATGAGTTGGCCCAAACTGGCCAAACATATCGAGCAACTCGCGGGCAAGAACTCGTCGGTCGCGCAATTCGAGGCGGCCGCGGACGCAATCGTCTGCGGCGACGTGCAGACGCTCAGGCGACTGCTCCGCGAAAATCCCAAGTTGGTACTAGAGCGCTCCACACGCGAACATCGCGCCACCCTTCTCCATTACACATCGGCAAACGGTGTCGAGGGATACCGGCAGAAGACGCCGAAGAACATCGTGGAGATCGCGGAGCATCTGCTGAAGTCTGGAGCGGAAGTGGACGCTGAGGCGGACGTTTACCGCGGCGGATGCACGACGTTGGGCCTGGCGGCCACAAGTGTCCATCCTGAAGTCGCTCGCGTGCAGGAACCGCTATTGCAGATCCTGCTGGACTACGGCGCAGTGATCGACAAACCCAATCTCGCGGGTAACGCGCAGTCGGCGCTGATTGCCTGCTTCGCGAATGGACGGCCGCGAGCGGCAGAATTTCTCGCTGCACGCGGCGCACAACTCGACCTGGAAAGTGCCGCAGGTCTCGGACGAATCGATCTGGTGGAGACCCTCTTCCATTCCGATGGCAGTCTCAAGGCGCCGGCAACGAAAAAGCAGTTGCAGAAAGGCTTTCTATGGGGCTGCATGTACGGCCGCGAAAGCGTCGTTGCCTTTCTACTGGAGCATCGCGCGGACCTGCAGGACCGCGCTGACAGCGGCGCAACCGCACTGCATTGGGCGGCCGGCGGCGGACACCTCAGCATCGTTAGACTACTTCTCCATCGTGGGGCTCCGCTGGAGGAGATCAATGCATGGGGTGGGACCGTGCTCGAACACGCTGGCTACGGGTTCGAGCACGGCGCGCCTGAGGCTGACTTCGTTCCAGTTTTTGACGCACTCCTCGCCGCTGGGGCAGCCATCCGAGGTCGCTGGCTGGCATGGATCAAGCGAGTAAGGAACCGTTCAGTCGAGGAGAAAGCGCGTGTTGCAGAGGTATTTCGTCGTTACGGAGCAACAGCATGACCAAGCCACGCCGCTGAGCGAACAAGTTGAACAAAACCTGAGCAAGAGTTGGCAGGCTTTCCGACGTCTACCGTGCTGCCGAAGATCTCGTGAAGTCCGGCTTCGGAGGTGAACAGGCAGCTTTAAACCACCGGCTGATGTAGATCTGGGCGTGGGCTTCTCCGCAGAAATGGCGCGCTCCGTCGCCGTTCGCAGCTTCGGTGTTCCATTGAAGAACCGTGAGGTTCGCGTTTCCGCACTGAATCACAAACCAATGAATAGGATGGCTGGTCTCTGTCCCACAGATCTCACATCTGAATTCCTGCAGCGCTGTCATAGGTTCCTCATACCAGAGATAAGGCTCGCTTTTCGCTCGCCGAAAAGAAGCTTCATTGTAACGCGCCCCACGTGCGATTCGATCTGGTTAAGGGCCACAGCCTGATTGGCCGCTTAATTCCCAATATGACCAGGAAATGCGAGGAGCCCTTGGGAAGGCCTGCGCTCCTCAGGGTGGATTCGATACCGGCACTAGCGGGACAAAACGGACAACCTAACCAAAAAGGGAATTAGCCCGTTCCGTATTGACATACTTTCAGTTTTGTTTTTACATTAATTCCGCCAGGTCGCATTCTGCGTCTGGTAGTCCCATTCCTATTTCCCAACTCAGCACAGCTGAGTGAGCGTTGAGTCTTCGACACTGCGAATGTTTCACAGGCCGCTGTAAGAGTGTGGAATGGCCGCCTTTATTTGAAGTGCCGACTTCCGTTGACGACCACACGACCGCAGAAGGAGAAGTCTTCTATGAAGAGAGCTGCGATTCTGACGCTGACATGTTTCTGCTGCGTCGCGTCTGCCAAGTACACGTTCAGCGAGGACCATTCACGCAAAATTCGCGTCATTCCGTTTGTATTCGATCCCGCAGGCACACACCTTGTAGCTGCGAAGTGGCTGCCAGGCATCGGATGCCCAACCTCCGCGGGAGTTTCAACTACCGGTGGCAATAAGCCCGACAGCACCTACACGGATCCCGCGTGCGCGACCGGCGACGATCGGGACAAGAAAGTCGAGGGCTTGTTGTTGGCGAAGACCGGTCCCACGCCGAACGTTGCCGCCGGTGGTGCGGTGATTACCGGGGTGGAACGCATAACACTCACAGAAATCGGTTATGACATCCGAAAGCCCGTCGATTTCAGCGATACTCGAGGATCCCATTGCGGCGCCGGCGCGCCCCGATTCAACGTAACTACGCAGGACAATGTGACGCACTTTATCGGGTGCGCCTCTCCTCCCCCGGTGCACCAGAAAGTAGGGAATGGATGGCTCAGGCTGCGCTGGGATCCAGCCACGGCGTTTCCCCCGATCGCTCCTGGTGCGCAGGTGAAGAGCATTAGCATCATTTTTGACGAAGGTCAGGACGCCGGTCCGGACAACTTCGGACTCGCCGTTCTCGACAACATCGACATCAATGGCACCTTGGTAGGCAGAGGCCAGAACGGAAATGGGAGAGATGACGACAACGGAAAAGGGAGGGATGACGACAACGGGAAAGACGACGATTAAGAGCGCGATCCGGGAAAGCTAAACCCGGACCAAGACACCAGCGGAGGACTGCCTGAACTGCGCGACTTGATTTCAGCTTGTAGAGAGAATTGCGTAGTCCAGGCTGCTCCCCGTGTGGCCCAAAATGCGCGACCATAACAGTGCTGCTAAGGTTATGCGACTTTCTCCTTAGCAGTCCGTAGGCACGCAGTGATTTCGCCGAGAACTTTATTGTAGTCAGCGGTGGTGGCTCGTTCCACATGAATGCGAGCACCTTTGATTCCCGCTTCTTCCACCAGTCGCTTGAAGTCAAATTGCAGGAAATTTTCTACTTGCTGCCGCGTCAGGAATGCGATGGGAACATTCGCGGACTGGCCTGTCGAGGTTTCGATCTTCACAAAATAAGGATACTCAGGCTGTTGCACTTCCACATTCATGCAAAACACCTCCATTAGAGTGACGAAAGAGTCGCAGCGAATCTTCGCTTCCTAACTGGAAGTGGCGGCAAAGCGAATCTATCACAGTTCGTCACGAGTGAACCTAAGGGGAAACTCGGGGAGAAACTCGCTGCGGGGAATCAGAGGCAGATTTCCAGGGATTGAAGTTGTCGAGGAGTGTTGACAGCTGTCCATCGTATGCTCGCATCCTTTTTAAGAAGTGCCGGTGGAGGGGATCGTGACCCACACACGCTAACAGGATCGTGAGCGAAGCGCAGGAAATGGTGAACCGCGCACTGGACTGAGCGACCAGGCAGCGGCCCACCATCACTAACCAAACGCTCCTGGACTATTTTGGTGCAGCAGGAGCAGCTAGCATCTCGTCTACAAGCTTGTCCTCGACTACGTTGTACCCGGCCGGAACAGCGAACAGTCCTGGATCAGGGTCATTTGTACTTATCTCGGTCAAACGGCTGGTGAAATCGCCGGCCCACGGATCCGAGTGCTTTGTCATCACGGTGGTTTTCAGACCCTTCGCGTACCAAGTCTCGCTCACAATCTCGATAGGACGATCGTTATTAATCTCCCCCGCAGGAATAGTTGTTGTCAGCCGCGTTCCCGTCGCGCGCACTCCGTCAAAATCGCGCTCGCCGAGATTTTCCGATTTGGCATCTTCATTATTCATCCGCTTCCCTTTGGAATAGAAGTAGACGTTGCGGCGCTGTTCGGGAGCGCCGGCAGCATCTGGTGGCGGTGCGACAGCAATATTCATCACGCCAGGGCCGGCAGCGGCTGTGACGGGACCGGAAACATGGCGCACTTGAAATTCAGGAGCAAAGGGAAGCTTTCGCGCGATCTTCCTTTCGGGCTCGAGCACATAGCGTACTTTGGCAACAGGATCGCTGATCGTGATCAGAGTAGGCGCGTCCTGCGCGAGACCAGGAGGCAGCACGATCTCCGCCTCAGTTCGTACGCGTCCGTCTTTGTCGCGCCACATCTTCGAGCTGCTCTCTTGATGAATCCTGTTGCCGTCGGCAAAGGTGCGTGTTGATTCTGTCCGCATCGTGCCGCTGAACGGAGCGCCCTTTACGACCTCGTCGGTCATGGTGTCCAGTACTTTGACTCCGGCCACGCCGAAGCCTTGTTCCATGGCGATTCCTGGACCTCCCACTCGAGCAGTAAAAGTTCGTGTGAACGTCTTCGGCGGCTCACCCCCTTGTTGCGACCAAGCTACCGAGCTAAGCGCGAAGGTTAAAACGATGAATGCAACAACGGTGAAGAGGATTCTTTGTTTCATTGCAGCTCCTTAATATTGTGGTCACAATCCATTGACTAGCTTCGACTACTTCGTGAATCGAACGGCGCGCGTCAGACCATCTGTTCCGACAATCACTTCGGCGTTCACGAAACCATTTCGGGCCAGCGGTCGATACGCTCGTCCCACGCTTGCTGCCGGCATTTCCAGGCGAATCACTTGCATCGGATCGCCACAGCTAAGAGGGTCGCAGTACAGCAGGCTATCGAATTGGGCGACGGGAAAGTCACTGTTTGCAGCGGTCCGTTGGGTCTCGAGCCTTTGAGGCGGACGACTTTGCTTTCGCGATCGAGTAACTGTGTCTCTGCGCGGATACGCAACTTGCGTCTGAGGTGACGGAGCGACCGGACGAACATCCACAATCCTGTTCGCAGCCGTCGGCAGCGGTGTCGGAGGCCGCGGTACTCGCAATCGCCAATAGCCGAGCGCAATCAGCACCACCGCGACCATTGCCGCTGCAGTCGCCGGTACCAGCCACGTCCAGAGAGAGCTCTTACGCTCTATGCGTTCTTCAAAGCTGGTAAGGACGCGAGCCCGTAGCTGCGAAGAAGGTTCAGCTTCCGCCGCGGACAATCTCAAAGTCGCCTGGGGATCCAAAACTTTTGCTGCCGCTTCCTGTACCCCGCGAGTCCGCTCGTTACTTCCTGCTCGCCAATTCGAAGATGTCATGGCGCCACCACCTCACTCAACTGCGGACTCTCTTTTTCTTCGGGGCGAAATCGCTGCTTCAGTTTGTCGGCGAGTAATGCATGAGCGCGATGCAATCGCGAGCGCACCGTTCCTACTGAACAGCCGATCTGCGCGGCTGTGGCTTCATATGTCATCTCGCATAGCTCGCAGAGCGTTATTACTTCGCGATACTTCAGCGGCAGACTCGTCACTGCTTTCCGCACTGCCGCCAGTGTCTCGGCTCGCTCCAGCTTCTCCTGTGCGCTCGCTTCTGCATCAGTGGCGACTTTGTCCAGGTCTTCCGGCTGAGACGTGAACCATCGCAACTTCCAGCGCAGATGACGCAGCACCAGCTTCCGTGTGATCCCCAGGGCGAAGTTCAAGAGATTCCCCCGCGCTTCATCAAAGTCCTTGGCGCGATTCAGCAGTGTGAGGAAAGCTTCGTGCACGATGTCCTCAGCCTGCGCCCGCTCGCCGAGCATGTGAAACGCAAAACGATAGAGCGGCCCGGAAAGTTCATCATAAAGCTGCGCAAATGCCTCTTTATCGCCGCGAACAGCCCGACCCAACAGCGGGTTTTGAATCTCACTTTTGTCCACGGCGCGGTCGATGCTCTGGATCGTAGAGCGTTTGTTCATCACGTATTCGCTTCTCAGCGAGAGAAAGTTCCAAAAGTTAGACGAAGATGTTGGCCGGTTGTCTTGGAAGCAACATGCTGCAGGTCAACGTTGAGGACTCCCGGCAATGCCAGGTGGTAGAATCGGGCCCCATAATCCGGGACCCAGCCATGCACAAGGACTCGGCTGCCTGATAGGCCGACAAACGCGCCAAGGGGGAGCGTAGGAATGACACTGGAAGAATGTCTAAACTCCGCAAACGAAGCCAAAGCTTTGATGGAGTATGCAAAAAAAGAGTTCAACGACGAGAACATCGTTTTTCTGGAGTTTGTGAGGAAGGTGAATCCTTCGCTCGGTTTCTGCCCACCCGGCGTGATCGGCTTGAGC
The DNA here is from genome assembly GCA_035567895.1 of Terriglobales bacterium. Lineage (NCBI taxonomy): Bacteria > Pseudomonadati > Acidobacteriota > Terriglobia > Terriglobales > Terriglobales bacterium. The sequence continues at coordinate 215,642 of DATMPC010000085.1, forward strand.
AGCAATGTTGACGAACGGCATGCGGAAAATAAGTGGGGAATTGAACTTATCCGGTTCCTCTACGACCATTTCATCAAGAATGCGGCGACACTTGGAGGTTTCGCAGGAGGGCGAGACATCAACCTTTCTGGGTCCGTGTTCGAGTCTGTCAAGAGCGCTTACCAGGATGTAATCAGCCATGCAGACAGTAAGCAGGGGGTTGATGCCTTGAAGAGGCGAAAGGTATTCGATGCGGCTTACCGCGAGATCTACGGGCTAGTGCAAAGGGATACGTATGCAAGATTCGGAAGGGAACAAGGCAAGGAAGTCTTGGAAAAGAAGTACAGCGCCAATGTTCCGTTCCCACGGCTCCCGCAGGCCTAGCTGTCACCTAGCTTGACACGGGTGTATGGAGCCACTGAATCTGCTCGACGACAACGAGTGACACCGACAATTTGCGCACAAGACGACAACGGGCACTCGCAATGAGTGCTCGCACAAATTCTGCCCGTGCCGGTCGTCACATCTTTTCGAGGGCATTATGTTAGCGACCGAGTCGCATCGCGGCAGCTTAACTTCTTAGCTAAAGGGAGAGCAGGTGAGCGAGGCGGAAAGTCAACCTCGTAGCGCTGCTTCATTTCTCCTTCGGCGGTTCCCATAATTCAATTCGGTTTCCATCGGGATCCATGATCCACGCAAACCGTCCGTAATCGGCGTTCTCGCGATGCGGATCAATCTCAACTCCCGCCTTCTTCAACTCATCCAGCAACCCGTCCAGATGATCCACACGATAGTTCACCATGAAGCTAGCTTTGCTCGCCCCAAAATACTTCGTGCTTCGCGGAAAGATCGACCAAGCCGTCGCCCCCTTTGCACCCGGCTCACTTCCTTCCGGCGCCTGCAACTCGCGCCACTCAAATGTAGCGCCCTGTCCGTGCGGCTCGCGCTTAATGCCAAGGTGCTTCTCATGCCAGTCATACAAATGCGCTGGGCTCTCCGACTGAAAAAAGATTCCGCCAATGCCTGTCACGCGTTTCATGAGTGAGTCTCCCCGCTAAGTGTTTTTGTCAACATCAATCGCGGAAAAGAGCCTCGCATAGATTCCGACTTTAGCCAAGCGTCTTGAGCCGCAGTCATGACGCTGGCCCTCTGCCCTCTCTTGCTAATGTAAATCCCGATAAGGCGGGTTACCGGACAAGTGCCGACCACTAGCCAGAAACGGGGTTTGAGGAAATTGCCCCGTGTATTCCTGTTAAGCGTCCGTCCATCAGGAAGATGGTTGGTAGGGGTGGTGGGAATCGAACCTACCACCCTTCTGTAAGGCTGTTACGCGACGTGTTCGTCTTCATCGGTCAGGTACTCCGCCGGAACATCGTCTTCGGGTACCTGACGTGTGGTCACCTCTGAAGCATCGGCATCCTCGGCGTTTTCCACGCCGAGAACCGCATTGGCCTCGAAGGCGTTTCCCTCTTCAACCAACTCTTCCACACTCTCGGAATCCGCGTCAGCGACATTCGGTATCTGCTGAATATCGCCCGACTGGCCTGCCGAGTCGGGGCCCAACTCATCGGGGTTGCGCTTATTTCTTTGTGCCATTTGTTGCCTCCGCCTATTCAGATGCGCCAGGTATATATAGGAATTAGAGAAATCCCGCGCGAAAGGTCCGAGACTCGTCCGAAGCTGCCTCTTTGGAGACGCGATCAAACTTTTTAGCGCCGAAGGCGACATTCAGGTAGCCCAGCGGCGTAGCCTTGGGTGGACTTAACTGCCTGCGGCACTCGGGAGCGACAGCTCCTGCTGCAGCGTGAAATCGAGCAGGGTTTCGCTGGGGATCTTGACCTGGTCTCCCTTGGTAATGACTTCCGATCCTGCGCCAGCCGCTCCGCCGACACCCGCGCCAATCGCCGCTCCTTTGCCCCCGCCCGCAATCGCGCCGATGATCGATCCCACCGCCGCTCCGCCGACTGTTCTCTTCGCAGTGCTTGCCCCGCGCGACTTTCCGGTCAGTTCATATTCTCCCGTCACCACGGGGACAGTCTGACCATTCACGACGATGCCCGTCAGCTCCAATAGCAGTTGCGATTTCCCGCTGAACTTCCCCGACTCCTTCGACTCCGTCAATCGCCCGTAAACGTCGGCCCCTTTTGGGACAACCACGTTACCGTCAGCCGTCAGCGGCTCCTGTAGGGAAGCCTGGAAGCGATCCCCCGGGTGATTCTGCGTGGAATCAACGCCATCAATCATCCGCACAGAAACGCGCGTTCCCGCCGGGATGGTCACGTATGCCGGTGGCCTGGATGTCACCGGGCGAGCAGTCTCCCTTTCGCCTGAGAGCGAACTCCGCCGCTTCAGGCTGTCGTTCCCTGCGGGCTCGGAATCGAACTTGAGCGAAACAATGTCGGCAATGTTGTATTTCTGAATCGACGACCCGACCTGGAAGCTGACATAACTATCGGTGCCGCCCACGAACTTGCCCTTAATCAGGCTGCCATTCCTTAACTCCAAAGAATCAGCCCACGCCACCGAGGCGACGCACAATGCTAACGCCAATCCACAACTCAGTTTGAACTTCATTATTTGCCTCTCCTCAAATTCTTTGTCTACGTTATCTGTTTTGGCGCAAGTGCTCCTACATTGTAAGTGGGCACGCAATGGCAGAACCGTCTGCGGTAGCGGGTGGGTGCAGTTGGCTTTCCGCCTTCGTGCCTTTTTCATGTGAGATGTGTTTGAATAACTGGGCACTCTTTTGCGCAAACTCTCAAACCCAATCACCCTCGCCCTCAGCAATAAGTACTTCCAACCCTCGTCAAGAATTGCTAGGAGGATTTATGGCAACAAAGCCAAGAGTCGCAACCGCACCCATGAAGGTTGCCCGGGTTCCCAAACCGGGAGCAGATTTCGAACTCGTCCAGCACGAGATTCCTGAGCCGGGCACCGGACAAGTGCGCATCAAGGTGAAGGCCTGCGGTGTCTGCCACAGTGACGCCTTCACGAAGGAAGGGCAGTGGCCCGGCATTCAGTATCCTCGCGTTCCCGGACACGAAGTCGCCGGCATTATCGATGAACTGGGCGACGGTGTTTCGGAGTGGAAGAGGGGACAGCGTGTCGGCGTAGGTTGGCACGGCGGCCAGGACGGCACATGTATCTCGTGCCGCCGCGGAGACTTTGGCAGTTGCCGGAATCTGCAAGTTCCCGGCATCAGCTTTGACGGTGGATATCAGGAATACATGGCGGCTCCCGTCGAGGCACTGGTAGCCATACCGGACAGCCTGACCGACGCCGAAGCAGCTCCATTGCTTTGCGCCGGAGTTACCACCTTCAATTCTCTGCGCCACAGCGGCGCCTCCCCGGGCGACCTTGTCGCGATACAGGGTATCGGCGGTCTGGGTCACCTCGGAATTCAATTCGCGAACAAATTCGGCTATAAGGTCGCGGCTATTGGACGCGGGGCAGAAAACGAAGCGCTCGCAAAGAAGCTCGGAGCCAGCGTCTATATCGACAGCAAAGCAGCGAACGCAGCGCAGGAACTGCAAAAGCTGGGCGGCGCACAGGTAATTCTTGCAACAGCCCCAAGCTCGAAAGCGATGTCCGAGTTGATCGATGGCCTCGGGCCGCATGGAAAACTCATGGTGATCGGTGCGGCATTCGATCCCATTGAGGTCACACCGGTGCAGCTCATCAGCGCAGTTCGAAGTATTCAAGGTTGGGCCTCAGGAACACCAACCGATTCCGAGGACACATTGAGGTTCGCCGAACTGACTGGTGTGCGTCCCATGATTGAAACGTATCCACTTGACAGGGCAGCTGAAGGTTACGCGCGAATGATCAGCGGCAAGGCACAGTTCCGCGTCGTCCTCACGATGTAAGGTCTGGCGAGCGGCGGGGGAAAATTGCCGAGTTTCGATTCGTGTCGGGCACCGACTTAAGAGGTCGCTTGGCATCAACGACCTCAATCAGTTCACGCCGGAATAATGTTCTTCCTGTGGGTGTTGTCGTCGCCGTGATGCCTAGTGGGCATACTTCGAGCAGGGAAGAAGTGCTTCAGAAGTGAGAATTCAAAAGATCAACTTACAATATCGCTCCCGTCTACAAGACTAGGAGAGACAACGATTGGACTCCCACTCGCGCCGCTGGTGGCGCATGCTCCTGCCGATCGCGCTGGTTGCCACTTTTCTAGTTGTGGTCTTGCGCTCACACCTGCAAATGTCGCAGACATTCGACGAAGGCTTCCACCTCGCGGCCGGATATCGCTACATAGAGTGTGGCGACTTCGGCATCAATTCGGAGCATCCGACACTAGTGAAGATGGTAGCGGGACTCGCGTTGCGAATGACGCGAACACCCGCTCCGAGCGCCGGCATCTGCGGACAAGAAGAGACATCGAAGGGCCACGGATACGAGTTGGGCGTCGCCTACCTCTACAAGCAGGGCCTCGACGCACAACAGCTTTTGTTCAAAGGGCGAGCCGCGACACTCATCTTCGCAGTGGTTTTGATGATGGCTGTCTTCTTCTACGCCCGACACCTCTTCGGATATTGGGCGGGCATCATCGCCCTGCTGCTCTGTGCCGCCGAACCGACCCTGATCGCTCATGCGGATCTGGTGACGACTGACATGGGCGTGAGCGCCGGTTTGGTTCTGGCAGTATTCCTGCTCGACAGGTATCTGCGAAACAGAACGCCGCTAAACCTGGTACTTGCCGGGTTGGGGGTTGGCCTCACTCTCTGCGCCAAGCATTCAGGCGTGATCGTCATTCCTATTGCAATTGCGCTGACTGCAGCCGATGCATGGATGCGTAGCGATGAACGTGGCCGGGGCGCGCAACGCTATCTGCGAACATTCGGTGGGCTCGCGCTCATTCTTCTGATTGCCGTTGGTCTTCTTTGGGCAACGTACGGATTCCGCTTCTGGCCCCGCCCGCACGGAGTCGCTATGACTGTCAGCTTCGCCGACTTTCTCACGCGCGTACAGTCGGAGGGCACGACCGGCGTCATGCCGGACCAGCTGATCCCATTTGCCGCGCGCTGGCACTTGCTGCCTCTGGCGTATCTCTACGGGTTGGTGGATGTTTTGAATGTTTCCCATCCTGGGCTGCCGCCGTGGATTCTTGGACGGCTGCTGCCACACGGCGTCTGGTATTACTTTCCCGTCACATTTCTCATCAAGAGCACTCCCGCCTTCCTCGCACTACTTGTGCTGTCCGTCGTAGCTGGAGGATGGACTCGCCCGGAGCGTCGCCGCGCGTGCGTGTTTCTCCTGTTGCCGGTAGCGATCTGGTACAGCATAGCCATGACCTCTGGGTTGGATATTGGCTACCGGCATGTGCTTCCCACGGTACCGTTGCTGGCGATATTCATCGCCGGCGGCGTCACATATTTCGTGCGGAACGCCAAGAGAAAATCTTTGGCTCTACTGCCCGGAGTCCTTGTCGCTGCGCACATGGCCTCCGCAGTATTTGCCTATCCGGATTACTTTCCCTATTCGGACGAGTTCCTGGGCGGCTCACGGAATACGTATAAGTATCTGACCGATTCCAACAATGACTGGGGACAAGCGCTGTATCAGACGGCGTTATGGCTGAAACAGCGCAACATCACGGACTGCTGGATCGCGTATGACGGCGCGGCCGACCTCAACTACTACGGAGTGCCCTGCAAAGTGCTCCCCGGGAATCCCGGAGACTTGCTGCCCATGCCTCCGGCTGAGGCAACCGGACTGTTCATCATTAGCGGACTGAGCTATGCGGGAGTGGAATGGGAGCCGGGCGAATTGCAGCCTTACAAGGTATTTCATAGCGTCAAACCGTCCGACAACATCGGAGGAGCAATGCTCGTCTATCGCGGCACATTTGATCTTCGCCCAGTGCAGGCCGTGAGCTACGCGATCAAAGCAAATAGTGAACTCCAGCGAGACGCTTCTGCAGCGCTGCACGATGCCGAAGCGGCACTCACGCTCACTCCAACCAGTGTGCGCGCACGTTTGAAGCAAGCGCACGCTCTGGAACGCCTGGGCAGACATGACGAAGCGAAGAACGCCTATGCCGTTGCGTTAAAACAAGCGGAACAAACCGGCGCAGCATGGTATCCAGCGGAGATCGCTGAGGCCCGAAACGGGATCGATCGGTAAACTGGTCCGATACAGAGATTCGATCGGGCTTGTGTTCGAACCCTTCAGCTGTTTCCATACACGGGCACCGCTGCACCGTGGATTACTTTGGCGTCATCGCTGGCCAGGAAGAGGATCACGCGTGCGATGTCTTCCGGCTTCGGCCATCGCGCATAGTCAGCGTTGCGCATTGCTTTCCGGTTTGCTTCCGTATCAATGATGCTGGGTAATATCGAATTGACCCGCACGCCGGTACCCCTAAGATCTTCTGCCAATGAATCCATCATGGCCACCGCGGCAGCCTTTGAAGCGGCGTAGGCGGCATTACCGGCCGCATGATCGAAAGCAGCTTTCGATGCGATGTTTATGATTACTCCGTATTTCTGTGCGAGCATTACTGGCACAACTGCGCGGGAGACGACGTAGCCCGAGCGTAAATTGGCTGCCAGCATTTGATCGAAGACCCTTGAGTCCATTTCCCACAACTTCACACCCCCGGCGTAAGCTCCCACGGTATTAACGACGACGTCCAGACGGCCGTGTTCTGCAACAACTCCTTGAACTAAGCGATTCGTGGCAATTTCGTCCGTAACGTCCACTCGCTGGCCTTGAAGGGATAAAGCATCGGAGCCCGCAATGCGCTTTAGATCGTCGAATTCTTCCTGCCCGCGGTAGGTGACCACGACCTTGGCTCCTTCCTTCAGAAACCCCACACTCACGGCGCGTCCCAATGCGCCAGTGCCGCCCGTGACCAACGCCAGTTTGCCGGAGAATCTTGCGTTCATTGAATGCCTCAGACCATTCTTGCGGCCCCGTTCCCACGGACGGGGAGCGCACCCTTTCGTCCTGACTTCGGTTGCTTGCTTTCCATTATGGCACCCGCGGTTTGATTCCCGCCAACCCAGACAACAAACGTCTGATCCGAAAAGGGGGGTGCCACCCGGCTCTGTATCCGATGGCGTACTACGCGCTTGGTCGGAAAAAAGAGTCGGACGCCGCATTGACTGAATTAATTACGAAATACCATGCATGATCCGCCTGCCGGCATAACTGCCCGGTGCCCCATTCTTTTTCTACGCCAATTCCAAACTACCCCTAACGACGTGCATGCGGAGAGCAACGGACTCAGCTGGAACCAGTCTTAATTCACTGGTGTTCACGGAACAGCGAATTTATCAGCGAATCTAACAGTGACTTTTTTCTGAAAACGCCGGCGAGCAACGGACAGTTCCGCGCAACCTCCTGCGGCGTCAGAGATTATCGAAATTTGCGATTTTTACTTCCGGCAAAGAACAGTGAATAACAGTGAATAAGCAGTGAATTATGAAATTTGCAATCCGTTGCTCGCGCCAGCGTCCGATGATTGCGGACGAGCACTCTACCCCAGCGGCGTGAGTTCCAAAATGAAATTTTCGTTGACTCGCAATCTCGATTCGTGGTATCACCGAACTACGTTCGGTGCTGAGGAATGGCCGCTCCGCTCGCGAGCGCGCGGATGACATGAGCGCCGATCAGCCGGCCACCCGTCCAGGGAAGGGCATCGGCTTCAGCCGTGCCGTCATGAAGAATTAAGAAGATCCGGCTTTACAGGCTGCGAACAAATGCTGTGGATGACGTGGAGTCGACTGACGTCCCCAAGATTGTCATCCTGAGCCCCTTCTTTGGGCGAAGGATCTCCCGGAATGCGTCGAACGTATTTGCAGTTGCGCGGCATTTTGGCCGAAAACCCGCATTTTTGTGAAAGAGCCATGTCTGCCGCAATCAAGTCTGAAATATCGCGGGAGATCCTTCGCCAAAACAGGCTCAGGATGACAATCCTTCGAAATTCCACAGCATTTTTCCGCAGCCGGCTTTAGCCGCTGAGGTAAGCAGCCGAGCGGGTGGAGCATCGAGTTCGTATTTGCCGGATGCGGACCCATACGGATAATCCTCCGCTCGTTTCGCCAACCCAGCTTTGACCGGATTTTCCGGTAGTGTCCTAAAGCTGCGTTGATGAACGTTTTGATCCGTTCTTGAGCCACCGCGCCACGAAGAACACGGCAATCGGACTGACCACTATGGCAATCCACCCGAGCGCCTCAAACACCATCATGCCAACAACTCCCTAAGACTCCATATGTGATCGGTAATACCAGCTTCCATCGCGGGAGTCACGCGCAAACTGCGATGTATCCGGCAACCGCTTGCAACGGCATCAACGCAGCTTTAGGATACTACCGATTTTCCTCGATATAGGTTTTGAACCCTTCATATTCCCCAATACGAACTCGCCTGTCCGTGAAACCGCGCTGCCAGATATCGAAGTTCCGGTTCAACTCCTTCTTAGCCCGAAATGAATATCCCCCTTTGATGAACTGCAGTGCCTTCTCAATGGTGATGCCTGCAGGAGTAATCAACAGATGGAAATGTTCGGGCATAACCACAAAAGCGTGGAGGTGATAGTTGTTCTGCTCCCGATAGCGGTAAAGCGAGTCGATGAATAATTCCGTGTACTTCGGATAGATAAAGTAACGTTCTCTACCGTCTGTGGCGGACGTGATGAAATATGTTTGCTCGCCAACAACAGACTCCAGGCGGTTCGGTTTGCTCATCGGCTCACCTCAGCGGCTAAAGCCGAAATACTTTACTACTTCCCAACGGCACGGCTAAAGCCGATGCCCTTCCCTGAAACCGGCCAGATGGCGGCTATCGGCACCCACCAGGCCTTCAGTTCGCTCCGGCAGCGCAGTCGAAACTCTCTGCCCGTTTTGGATCGCCAGTGCCTTTGTACTTCGCGGCTTGCGGATACGGACATAGTGGCCGCGTCATACGCGCATCATTGGTGGAAGCCGGGGCGGCAGAGTTGGTCGTCGCAACCACCCTGGACGGAGCGACGCCCTTCTCCACCCAATCTTCGAGCGCGAGCTGAACATCGCGGGCGCTGAACAAGGATGCTCGCGGGCCGCCGCCGCAGTGCTGCATTCCCGGCACCATGTATAAGCGCAGGAATGAGTCTGCGTTCTGTGCTCCCATCTTCTTGACGACCTGATTGTAGTAATCGATAGAGTTGATTGCAGAGATCGCGGGATCGTTCCAGCCGTGGTAGATGATCAGCTTGCCGCGTCGGTTCTTCAACCGTTCGAGATCAGGATCGGTGGCATTCAGATTCTTGGCGCCCTGCTCGTCGGACGCCTTGGTGGCCTGACTAAGATCCGCGGTCTTATAGTCCCAATCGGCTTTGTTATAGATCATGTTCGAGAAATAGCCATTGGCGAAGAAGAAGAGCAAAGCGCGTCCCGGAGCGGAACCGGTGATCCACGTTGACCATCCGCCCTCGCCTTCTTCGGCTCCCGGCGGGAATCCGGGAAAGATCTGGCCATTATTGTCGTGCGGGCCCTGGTAGAGCTTCTTCAGCGCAGTAACCTGCGCGGCGGTCAGACACTTGTTGCTCTCACTCTCTGTGCAAGTCAGCACCGCAGGATCAAAATGGCACTGCCGCGGATCGTTCAAGATTCCATCGGCCACTCCATCCTGCCGGTCGCAGGCCTGGTTCACAGCAGAGGCAATTGCGGGCAGTTTCGATGAAGGTATGTAACTGGCCGGATCCTGCGTAGTCGCCTGCGCGTTCCACAGCCCGCTGACCAGAAGATGCGTCCAGTAATTTGCCGGAGCCCCAGCGAGGATTCCGTCATAGTCTTCGGGGAAACGTTGCGCTTCCATCAAAGCCTGCCGGCCGCCGTTCGAGCAGCTCGCAAAATAGGAATACTTCGGATCGCTGCGGTAGAACGCTTTGATCGTAGTCTTGGCGAGCCGAGTCATTTCGTGGATTCCGCGATAACCGAAGTCCACGATCTTCTCCGGATGTCCGAGCGCCCAGGTCGCGTCGGTCGCATTTCCGGAGTGTCCAGTGTCAGTGGCGGCGGTCGCATATCCGCGGCTGAGCGCCGTCGCCATGCCGCGATAGTCCATCTGTCCGGCGAAGCCGCCGTTTCCTTGTCCCTGAAACTTTCCGCTCCATCCGCTGACCGGCATCCAGATTTCGACTTTGATATTTGAATCGGCGCTGGGATGCGCCTCTGCCTTCACCCGGCAAAATGCCGGAAGCGACTTGAAAAGAGACTCAGCTCCGGCGAGGTACGGAGGCAGGTTAGCCGGAACAGGAAAGGCGCCGGCAGCTACCACCTCCGCAGAAGCGACGTTCGCCTGCGGCAGTTTCAGCGCAGCAAGTTTCTCGCAAGAAGGTGCTTCCGGATACGCCGCAGCTGATAACAGAACCAGCCACAGTACCGCTGTCGGTTTTTGCATGCATGGCATTATGCCGCAGCGCGGGCCGAGCTGAGCAACGCTACATCCAGGCCGGCCATGGCGTCCACGAAATCCGACAAAGTGTGGCGTGGACAAATCAAACCGAGGTTAGGCGGCAATGGAGATGACGATCTTCCCGTATGCGCTTCTATCCTTGAGGCCTCCACTGTACGCGGGCGAAGCCTCATCCCATGGAACGGCTGCTTTGACGAATGCTTCGAGATGTCCAGCCTCAAGTTGCCTCGCGATCTCAACCAGCTGCCGTTGATTCGGTTCAACGATGAAGAAAGCGTTCTTCACTCGCTGGTCGGCCGTAGACTCGCTGTCTGCCGCAATCGTGATCATGCGTCCACCGGGCCTCAGGACACCCCATGACCGCTCCAGTGCGTCGCCGCCAACGGCGTCGAAGACTACATCCACATCGCGAACCTCGTTTTCAAAACGGGAAGCCTTGTAGTCGATGGCCTCGTCCGCTCCAAGGCGCTTAACGAAATCAACGTCATGAGCGGAGACGGTAGCGATCACATGAGCGCCATGGCGGTGTGCCAATTGCACGGCGTACAGACCCACTGCGCCTGCGCCTCCATGCACTAATACACGCTCCCCCGGCTGTATCCTTGCGCGATCTATCAGTCCTTGCCATGCCGTCAAGGCTCCTATAGGCACAGAAGCGGCAGCTTCGTGAGTCAAGGTGGAAGGCTTCCGCGCGATGTTCTGGGGCAGAGTAATGCAGAACTCGGCAGTGGCTCCAGGAGCGAACCAGTCGTTCATGCCATAAACCTCGTCTCCGATTTCGAACTCCCGCACATCTTTGCCACGAGCTGCGACGACTCCCGAGAATTCATGCCCCGGCACCGCGTCCGCGCGCGCTGTTCCTGATTCCGTATGAGTCGTGGGATACCAAAGCAGTTCGCTCGGAGTCACACCAGCAGCATGAACCTGAACCAATATCTCTCCTGCGGCAGGTTCTGGTGTCGGCAGTTCCGCAGGGACGAGCACCGGCCCCTGCTTTGCACTGTTTACTTGCATCGCCTTCATAAAACACCTCGTTCAAACGTTAAGTCCAGCCAGGTGCAGGGGCGCCCCAAGATCGACCTGGGAAAATACGGAATAGCCTGAACTGCGTCATTCGTTTTGAGCGCTCAAAAAATAGGGCGGATCAGGCCGTCCCCTTTTGGTCGTCCAAGCTGTGGGAGTAAGCCCCTCCCTGAGAAACACAGTTGACTAGTTCATCAGCGCGAAGCAGAAAACGTTTGAGCAGCGGAGAAGTGTTCGACTTGTTATAGCCCATCATCAGGCCGATGGTCGGGACCTCGCCGCGCAAGGGACGAGCGACGACCGACGGGATCAGAGCATTTCGCACATAGAGTGGAAGCAGGGTGAAACCGCCGGTGGATGCCACCAACGACATTCCACCGGATAAAGTTTCGGCGTCGTAGTTCTGCTTCAGTGTGATTCCTTCCTTCGCCGCATAGTCATCGATCACGGTTCGGAGGACGGGCGCGACTCGCGCTGTGCTGATGAAACTCTCGCGTGCGAGATCCTGCGGCCGCACTGCCCTGTGCCGGGCTAGGCGGTGGCGAGTAGGCAGTATCGCAATCAAAGGCTCCTTAGTCAGGAACTTAAAAGCCAGGCCTGCGGTGTGCGCTTCGCGTCGCAGCAGGGCCACGTCGATCTTGCCTTGCATCAGCCCATCCGCGAGCTCAGGTGAAGACTTCGTCATGAGCGTAATCTCGACGTCGGGCGCCTCCTCGCGCAAAATGCGCAGCGACTCTGACAGCCAGATCGCTTCCTGTCCCAGCAAAAAGCCAATGACAAACCCTGGCTTCTCGGGCCGTTCTGTACTACGTGCAGCTTCGCAGGCCACTTCGATCTGCATCAACGCCAGCCGTGCATGATCGAGAAATACCCGCCCGGCCGCATTGAGCGCAATGCCACGGGCCTTGCGCTCCAACAGCTTTACCCCGATCTCCAATTCGAGATCGCGAATCTGTCGGCTTAGCGATGGCTGGGCGGTGTGCAGGCGCCGGCCGGCGGCATTCGTGAGGCTGCCCTCCTCGGCGACTGCAATGAAATAGCGCAAATGACGAAGTTCCATTGAAAAACTCCACCCATGCTTTCAAGGCATATCTCTATCACACAAAGTATTTGTTAACCAGTGCGAGTCGGGCCCATCGTATAGAACGGCGGATAACGTTAGTTGTTGTCCCAATTAAACTCAGGAGGTTTCTATCTTCTTGCAACGCAAACCCAGCATTGTTTTTGTTCACGGTCTATGGGCTGACGGCTCATGCTTCGGCAAACTGATCCCGACTCTCCAGAAGGAAGGATTTGAAGTGATCGCTTCTCAGCACGGACTCGATTCACACGCCGGCGATGTAGATTGCGTGAAGAGAACCTTGGGCCGTGTAAGCAGCCCCGCGATCTTAGTCGGTCATTCCTACGGTGGCTCGGTCATCACGGCGGCCGGAACTGACCCACGAGTTGCAGCGCTTGTCTACGTCGCGGCGTTTGCCCCGGATGCCGACGAGACAACACAAAGTCTGCAAGAG
>DATMPC010000086.1 GCA_035567895.1 Terriglobales bacterium
GACAAAGGATAGGACCATCAACCCGGACCTCGAACGGTGGTACGCCGAACGAGCCAAAAGCCACAAGGTTGAAGTAGAAGGAGCGAGTCACTCGGTCTACGTCTCCAGGCCGAAGGAGGTCGCAGCTTTAATCGAAGAAGCTGCATCGCACTCCCGGCAGAAAATCCGAACCATTCCATAACCATACATCGCAGAACATTTATCACGACAAGCACCCCAGCCGCTGTAGGCCTCGCCAGCGGCCCGATTTTAACTGCCTGCGCCCAAGAAAAACAACCGCTAAGGCGTCGTCTTTATTCGCAAAGGCGAGATTGCGAAGTGGGCTTTATCAGCTTCCAACGTACCGCATGAGACTTGATGTAATCCTAGCACAACTAGTGATCGAAGTGTGATGCTAAGGCAATCATTCGTTCTCTTGCTGCCGTTGATTGCCGTTTTTACTGGGGCGGCACTCACTTCCGCTGAGGAGAACTTGCCGGCGCCACAGAGTGTAGTAGTCGCAGCCGGCGAGGAACAGGCGGCGGAGCCAATAATCCTTGCCGCCCGAAGGTACGCGGCCTTCTGGAATACGGGCGAGGCACGCTACGCAGAAGCGGCGCTCGCGCGGAATTTCGTCGATCGCACTCTCCCTTCAGGACGCCGACAAGGTGTTAAGGGCGTGCTGGAGGCATCGAAAAACTTTCGCGCTGCCATTCCGGATCTGAAAGCGAAAATTGAAGAGCTCTTGGTCGTGCACGATCGCGCGGTTGTTCGATACAGCTTTACCGGACATTTCACCGGCAGCTTCAAAGATCTGAAAGGCAATGGTCGCGAGATTAGCTTCCGCGCAGTTGACATCTATCGCGTGCAAAATGGACAAATCTCCGACAACTGGCATCTGGAGGACAACCTCTCTTTGATGCAACAATTAGGCGTCGTAACACCCTAAAAGCGAACTAGGAATCCTCTCGTGCATGGTCGCCAGTAGTTGAAGATATTGGGCGATTAGCTCCGGACCTGTGAATCGCCAGGCGGAGTTTACGTCGTCCGGGGAACACTCATCTCTGGCTCACGCTACCTCGAAAGAGAGAATCCGCGTTCACTCATCAGCCTATCTTCTAAATCTGTCGGATGCGCAATAGCGATGCAGCGCCTAGGGGCGGAGGTTCGAGCATGAGCAAAGTAATCCAAGCCGACTTCCTTCCTCGCAATCAGGAAGCTGGTTCATCCTGGTTGAGTTTCACGGGTCGGCCGTCGTTCAACCGAGCGCGACGTATCCTCGTGGTTGATAACGACTTTGCCACAACTCGGCTGATTAAGATCCTTCTGGAAAAGAAAAGTAATTATTATGTGCTGCCGGAAAACGATCCGGCCAAAGCGCATCAAACTGCGCGCGACTTTCGGCCCGACCTGATCTTGCTCGACATAGTTATGCCGGAGATCGACGGGGGCGAGGTAGCAGCACGACTCGGGAATGACCCTGAGTTGTGCCGGACGCCGATTATCTTTCTCACTGCATTAGTGACCGAAGCGGAGGCAAAAAGTGGCCTCAAGATCGACGGCCACTCGTTCCTGGCAAAGCCCATTAACATTTCCGAGCTGGTTGGCGCGATCGAGCAGCATTTACCGCACTCACCAAAGGCGAATAGCTGAAAATGAAGGCGAGGACCCTTACCATCGTCCTGGTTGCGGCGCTGATGGCGTGCGATCAATTGTCAGCAGCTACTTCGCAACACGCCAGTTCGCACAGCACGACTTTAGTGCAGAGACGACATTGGGTGCAAAGTCATCGACCGGCCGCCGAAGCCGGGCCTCAAGTCACCGGTGTCATTGCGCGTGCGATTCGAGGCGGGAATCCGCTGCAGATGCTGAATCCATTGGCGCCGGCGAAATACGGCATTGCCGAAGAAAACGTTCTGCTGGATCCGGATAGGTCAGGAAAGTGGGACGGCATCAAGCTCCTGGGGATCGCATTCTAACTTCCCGCAACCGTGGGCAGATCCAGTTACAGATCCGACCAACCATCTCCCAGAAGAGGCATTGGTGATGAGTCCATAGGAGTCAGGGATAAATCCTCCGCATGCGCAGTGGGCGAGCTAGGCACTGGGATAGTAGCGTTCACAAGTTAAACAAAACCTCATGCCATGTGGATTATTCGTCTAGCCCTCAATCGGCCTTATACATTTGTAGTAGCAGCACTGTTACTACTCTTAGTCACGCCGTTCGTCCTGATTCGGACACCGACCGATGTCTTGCCGGAGATTAATATTCCGGTGGTCAGCATCATCTGGAACTTCACCGGCCTGAGCGCCAAGGACATCGAACAGCGCATGGTTTACACCGAAGAACGCGTGCTCACGACCACGGTCAATGATATCCAGCACATCGAATCGACCTCCTATGACGGCATCGGTATTATCAAGGTATTTTTTCAACCGAGCGTTACGATCTCAACGGCCGTCGCGCAAATCACTGCTGTTTCGCAAACGATCTTGCGACAGCTGCCACCCGGAACGACGCCGCCTCTGATCATTCAGTATAGCGCATCCGACGTTCCTGTTCTTCAGTATGGCGTCGGCGGCGAGGGCATTTCCGAACAACAAGCAGCCGACATTGCGCTCAATCAGTTGCGCGTAGGATTGATCACCGTCCCGGGGATCGCGATTCCGTATCCTTACGGCGGCAAACAACGGCTTGTCTCGATTGATCTCGATCTTAGAAAGCTTCAGGAAAAGAGTCTGACGCAGAGCGACGTCACGAACGCGGTCAACGCGCAGGCACTGGTCTTCCCCAGTGGCACAGTCAAACTCGGCCCGAAGCAATATCAGGTCGACGTTAACACCTTCCCGCTGCAGATCGATTCGCTGAACGAACTGCCGATCAAAACCATCGATGGCGCAACTATTCGAGTGAAGGACGTGGCCCAGGTCCGTGACGGCTACGATCCTCAAACAAATATCGTCAGGCAGAATGGCGTTCGCAGCGTGCTGATGGTCCTTCTGAAAAACGGCAGCGCTTCTACGCTCAGCGTGGTGTCCGGAGCCAAACAGGCGATGGCCAACGTCCTCAAGACGGTCAACAGCGCCGTCCGTGTGACAGAATTTTCCGATCAATCCGTCTTTGTCCGCGCCGCCATCAGCGGCGTCGTCAGAGAAGGAGTAATCGCCGGCGCATTGACCGCTTTGATGATTCTTCTGTTTCTAGGTTCGTGGAGAAGCACCATCGTCGTGGCGGTTTCGATTCCCCTTTCCGTCCTTGCCTCGCTCGCGCTGCTAAGCGCCC
>DATMPC010000087.1 GCA_035567895.1 Terriglobales bacterium
TACGTGCGTGATCTGCAGAAGGGTGCGGAGTTCTACGAAAAGGTGCTTGGCCTGGAGAGGATATCCGAGCCTTTTAAAGACGGCAGGCACGTCTGGTTCCGGATCGGTGCTCACGATCAGCTCCACGTCGTTTCGGGCGCCACGGAACCAATGACGCACGATGTAAATGTTCATCTCGCCTTCCGAGTTGCGTCGTTCAACGATTTTGTGTCTCACCTCGATCAGATGTCGATCAAGTATAGGAAGAGCATTCGGGATGAGAGCAAAGGGACTTCCGTCCGGCCCGATGGAGTGCATCAGGTGTACTTCCAGGATCCGGATGGGTATTGGATCGAAGTAAATGACGACAGGTTCTAGGGGCACCGCCGTTTATGCCCGAACTGCCGGACGTCGTTACATACATCAACGCACTTGAACCGCTGGTCGTTGGTCAGACTCTCAAGCGAGTGCGACTCACTAGCCCTTTTCTTCTTCGAACCGTACAGCCATCGATTTCGACTGTAGAGGGTCGTGTGGTGCGTGAGCTGCGGCGAATAGGGAAACGCATTGCAATCGGTGTGGAAGGCGATCTCTGGTTGGTTCTGCACCTGATGATCGCCGGTCGGTTGCATTGGCGGCCAGCGGAAGCAAAGCTGGGCGGGCGTCAGAATCTGGCTGCATTCGACTTCCCGAATGGGTCACTGGTGCTGACTGAAGCAGGCGCAAAGCGTCGCGCATCGTTGCATCTCCTGCTTGGTGAGGAAAGCCTACGTTCGATAGATCCGGGAGGAATCGACGTTTTCTCTAGCGATCTCACGTCATTCCGTGCCGCGCTCACCGCAGAAAACCGGACGCTGAAGCGAGCTTTGACTGATCCGCGGGTGCTGAGTGGCATTGGCAATGCATACTCCGATGAGATCCTGTATGCGGCCCAACTGTCACCGATTGCATTGACTCACAATCTCAAGCCGGAGCAGTGGGAGCGTCTCTTCGTTGCAACCAAGAGCACTCTCGAGCACTGGATGAGCATTCTGCAAGCCGAGGCCAAAAATGGCTTTCCCGAAAAGGTCACTGCATTTCGCGAAGGGATGGCGGTTCATGGTCGCTATGGCGAGCCGTGCCCGCGCTGCGGTGAGAAGGTATTGCGCATCCGTTACGCCGACAACGAGACAAACTACTGTGCACGATGCCAGACAGGTGGAAAGGTGCTTGCGGATCGCAGCCTGTCTCGCTTACTCAAAGGGGACTGGCCGCGAACTTTGGACGAGTTGGAGGCACTCAAGCGGAAGTGAAGAGTTGATCCGCTTCATTCTCTGACCGCCTCGCCTGCGGCGCGCAGATTTTCCAGTTTCATTTCAGAATACTTGCGGGAGAGGATTACGCCATCCGCCCCGGCCTTGAGCGCTGCTCGGACCGCGTTGCTCACATCTTCGGGCCGCGTCTTTTTCTCGTTTTCTCCGGTAGGAATGTCGATGTCGATACCCGGCCAAATCTTGACTGAGCTACCAACACCGGCCAGCGCGCGCTTGGTTTCGCGCGAAACGTAATTGGAAGAGAGCCCGCGTTTTGGCAACTCGGGCAGGGCAGATTCCTGATAATTCAGTTCGCGGTAGGTCATGTTCAGGACTTCGTCGGGCGAGAAGTCGGCGAACATCGTGCGGCTCACGTTGCGAATGTATCCAGCGAGCCGCGGACCGCCGCAGTTGTTATACATGACTACTTTCAGGAAGTCGGAGTAATGCCGAAACTCACTGTAGTCCTGCTCTGCGCGATAAAACGGGCTGAAGGAATTGTTGTGCCAGATGTGCCAGCCGACTCCGACTGCCTGTGATCTGTCCTTCGTAGTTTCCTTTGCGAGTTTGTAGATGCTCGCGTAAGTGGTTTGAAGGCCGTCGTTCCAGAGTTTTTCCCATGCCAGAATCTCGGGATACTGTACCAGCAGCCGCCAGTAGGAAACAAAATGACCGTCGGCAGGACGCGATCCGGCCCGACTCGCGCGAACTAGGTCCGCGAGCTTTCTGTAACCCTCAACTGCGCGTTGCACATTGATGCCGCGAGCCTTCGCCTCGGAGCGGCAAAAGTCGCAGAAGCAGGTCACCTCCGCCGGATCACCGTTCGCGCCGCCGTGACTCGTGCCGATCGCGTTCCCGAATGGCCCCTGGCGCTCGCTACCCCACATGATTCCGTCGATCGGATAGCTGCGCACGAAGTCTTCGGTTAGTCCACGCCAGAACGCCTGAACTTCAGGATTGTGGAAACACAATGTGGTTGCCTTGTGTCCCGAAAGCGTCACTTCCTGCAAACGCTCGACACCCTCGAGGTCGCGCCGCAAAACGTCCTCGTACCAGCAGATCGTCTTCATGCCGCGCGCGCGAGCTTCGGGGATGACATCGCCGAGCACATCAAAGTTACCGTAGTCGGTCGCCTGAATGTTCCTGAGCGAAGTATCCCTGTAGTACTGCGGATGCACCCGGGCGAAGTTGCCGCCGCGAAAATCGGTGTCGTACTCCTGCTTGCCGTGGTCGGGCAGCGGCTGGCCCGGAACCTGCCGGCCGGCGATGCCACGTCCGTAGCTGAAGGCGGCGATGAAGAGTGTGTTGATGCCGGCATCATGCTGGAAGCGATCAAGAACTGCTGCTACACCTTCGTCAACAAACGACACCGCCCCAACCTGAATCCCAATCATGCGTGCAGGAGCATCCGTCCAAAAGGGAAATGCTGCGCCTGCCCCAGCCGCTGCAGCCAGTTTGCTGAATTCACGCCGAGTGATGTTGGTCATGATTGCTCCTGGTGTTTTTCCTCGGCCTGACTCAGCCGGGCAATCAGTTTAGGTCAATCGATCTGTTTTCCCGGCAGATGAAACGAGAGCTCGATCTCGCGCAGATGCTTCGGTTCATTTACAGTGGTCTTCGCAAAAACAATGACTACTGCAAAGGCACCGAAGGTTGATCTGGTCGGCGTTGGCCTGAATGCTACCGACATGTTGATTGCGCTCGCTGACCATCCTGCTCCTGGTTCCAAGGTAGAGTTTCGTTCTTCGAGCGTGTTGCCTGGAGGGCAGGTGGCAAGCGCGGTGATAGCCTGTCAGCGCTGGGGCCTTCGCGCTCGATATGTGGGCAAGTTGGGCGATGACATCGCTGCACGGATTCATCGCGAAGAATTTGCGCGTGCGGGTGTAGAGACGCAGATCATCGCGGTGCCCGGTTGTGCAAGCCAACAGGCTGTGATCCTGGTGGACAGTCAGGGCGAGCGCACAGTTCTCTGGCGTCGGGATCAGCAGCTCGGTCTGCGTCCTGAAGAGCTCAATCGGGATTGGATCGTGAATGCACGCGCTCTCCACGTAGACGGTTACGATACAGCGGCGGCTACAGTAGCGGCTGGCTGGGCTCGAGCGGCGGGCATTCCTGTGATCGCCGATTTAGACGATACCTATCCTGATGTAGAAGCGCTGCTGGAAAACATCGACTATGCGATCGTCAGCCGGGACGTTCCGGCGCGGCTGCTCGGCGAGGATGACTTGGAAAAGTCGTTGCCGCTGATGCAGCGGCGCTACGGATGTGCTTTGACCGCGGCGACCCTGGGGCAAGAGGGGGTGCTTGCATGGGATGGCAAGCGCTTCCATTACGCCTGCGCCTATCAGGTCGCCGCCGTGGACACCACCGGAGCTGGCGACACCTTTCATGCTGGATTCATCTACGGCCTTCTTCAAGACTGGCCGCTACCACGCAGGCTCGATTTTGCTTGTGCGGCTGCGGCCTTGAACTGCATTGGCATAGGCGCCAGAGGTGGAATTCAGCCAGTCGAGGTAATTGAGAATTTGATGGCGACAGGGGTGCGATATGAGCCTGTGCTCGATTTGGCTAAGTAGTGGCTACCCTAAAGAACTGTCATCCCGAGGCCAGACTTTGGCCGAAGGATCTCCCGGAAATGTTTCGAATTCGTCGCTCTGTCCTGGCTCTTCGGCCAACGACTTCTTGGCCAAAGTGCCGGGACGCAGCAAACTAGCCTAAGCATTCCGGGAGATCCTTCGGCCAAAGTCTGGCCTCAGGATGACAGTTCGTCATGACGGACCGAGCATGAATCCCCCACATTTTGATCACGACGCCATCGCACGCTTCTGCTGCTGATGCACATCTGGCGTTCTCACATGCTCCGGGCGCGCACCCATACCGATCGCGCGGGCTGGAATGCGTTGTAGTACCGTCCAGCGTTGCATGAGTTTCATAATGGAAGGGACTTCTAGCGGCTTGTCTGCCTCGAGAACTCTGCTGATGATTCGATCCTGCGCAAATATCTGAACTCGCTGCGTGACCCGAGTTGGGAATTCACGCCTGTCTTGTACCAGTTGAAGAAATGGCGTGAGCGATTGCCCAGATGCTAATGGCGATGCAAGGATGTTTGCTGCGGCAACCGCGTCTTGCACTGCGAGGTTGATCCCTACGCCTCCGATGGGAGACATAGCATGGGCTGCATCTCCAATGCATAGAAGCCCCGGCTTGTGCCACTTTTCCAGGCGATCAACTTTCACGGTGAGCAAACTTACGTCGCTCCAGTCTCTTAATTCCGCAACGCGGTTGCGCAAGTAGGGAACAAGCCGTGCGATCTCTTCGCGAAAGTTTTCGACCCCGCGCGCTTTAAGCGGCTCAGCGCTGCCTTTGGGTATCACGAACGCGCACTGCCAATACTCGTCGCGATTGATCATGACCATGATTCGTCCGCGATCGATACGCCCCAGCGACTGTCCAGGATCGCTCTCCTGCCGCGAAAGACGCAGCCATAGAACGTCCATCGGTGCGCCTTTGTCGAGAACCTTGAGTCCAGCCTTTTCGCGCACGGTCGAGTGCCGTCCATCAGTGCCGATCACCAGATCGGAGTGCACGAGCAACTCGCCGCTCGGAGTTTTCGCACGCACACCAGTGACCGCACCATTTTCCTGGAGCAGGTCCACAGCTTCCGTCTGCATACGAAGCTGGAACTCGGGATACGTGCCTCCGCGTTCAGCAAGAAAGTTGAGGAAGTGCCACTGTGGCATGAAAGCGATGAACTTTGCATGTGTAGGGAGATGAGAGAAGTCGGCGACTGAAACGTACGTACCGCCGATCTGTGCACCAAGCCGTGGGAGCTTCTGATGAGGCCGCTGCAGAAAGTCTTCCAGAATGCCGAGTTCGTACATGAGTTCGAGCGTCGAGGGATGCACAGTGTCTCCGCGAAAGTCGCGGAGAAAGTCGGCGTGCTTCTCCAGTACAAGAACCTCAACGCCAGCCCGGGCAAGTAGGAAGCCAGCCATCATGCCGGCCGGTCCACCGCCCACGATGCAGCAACGCACCTTTATCTCTTGCATGGAATTATCTCGTTATTTGGATGATCCGAAGGATACGCCTTGTGCGGAACTTGTTGAGTCTCTGGCAATTTGTGCTGCCTTGAGGTTCAATACTCCCATCGAGGAATCCAGGATGAGACGAATTTCTCTTCTCCTTGCTCTCATTTTTTGTGCAGTTGCGTGGCTGGCAGGTGAATCTCCCGCACCTCGCGCCGTCGAACTCACGGCAGCAGACGGAACTAAACTGCGGGCTACGTATTACTCGGCGGGAAAAGCTGGACCAGGTGTGATGTTGTTTCATCAATGCAATCGCGATCGCAAGATGTGGGAAGAGCTGGCTCCAAATCTGACTAATTTGGGAATCAACGTCCTGACACTCGATTTGCGCGGCTACGGTGAGAGCGAAGGCACGTCAGCATTCAAGCTGTCAGCAGAGGAAAGCCGAAAGATGATCGTGGACACCTGGCCAGCGGACGTCGACAAGGCTTATGCGTATCTGACAGCGCAACCTGAGGTGAAGAAGGAATTAATCGGCGCTGCGGGAGCGAGTTGCGGCGTGAACCAGTCGGTTCAGTTGGCGAGGCGTCATCCGCAAGTGAAGTCCCTCGTGCTGCTCTCCGGAGACACTAACAGGCAGGGTCGCATTTTTCTGCAGAATTCCTCGCAGATTCCTATATTTGGTGCTGCGGCCGACGACGACAATGGCGCAGTTGAGGTCCTGCAGTGGATCGTCGCCTACTCCCGCAATCCTGGGAATCAGTTTTACCGCTATGCGAACGGCGGACACGGGATTGAGATGTTTGCTCCGCACCCGGAGCTAACTACGCTGATCGTAAATTGGTTCGACACCACACTCCTGAAGACTCCCGGACACGCTCCGGTGAACGCAGCGCATTCGGTTCCCAAGCAAAACATCCTGGTGACTATCGATGAACCTGGCGGAGCAGCCAAGGCTTCCGCAATCCTTGCCGACGCGCGCAAGCGTGATCCCAACGCAAGACCGTTCACAGAAGGGATCGTGAACCTGATCGGCTACGAGCATCTGCAGGAGGGCGACAAGAAGGGCGCAATAGAGATCTTCAAGCTGAACACAGTGGCGTATCCAAATTCTCCGAACACGTACGACAGCCTATCGGATGCATATGTTGCCGACGGTCAGTCCGATCAGGCGATCCAGAACGCGGAGAAGGCGCTCAAGGTGCTCGAGTCTGACACTGCCATTCCTGAGGCTCGTCGTAAGGCGATTCGTGAAAGTGCTGAGCAAAAGCTCAAGCAATTGAAATCCGGAAATACGTAGAGCTCACATCAGGATGCGACGATTGGGCGCTCAGCGCACTCAGATGCGAATATGAGTTGTGCCCAATCTAGCCTCTCCCTCTCTCAGTTTGTCGGCTGCCGCCTCCTGGGGCGCGGCTGATTTCAGCGGCGGCCTTGCTACCAAGCGATCAAACGTCTTTGGCGTGGTAGTGGTCGCGCATGGCATTGGCCTGCTCATGATGCTCGCGCTCGCCCTTCTGGTGCGCGAGCCCCTGCCCCCTCGCTCATCTCTATTGTGGGGCCTGGCTGCCGGTTCAGTCGGTGGTGCTGGGCTCGCTTGTCTTTACAAGGCTCTGGCGGTGGGCAAGATGGGATTGACGGCGCCTCTCTCTGCGGTGATTTCCGCGCTGGTTCCAATAATGTTCAGCTTCAGCTCTGCTGGACTGCCGCATGGAGTGCAGTTGTTCGGATTTGGTTTGGCGATTGTAAGCATCTGGCTGATTGCGCAAAGTGGATCTGCCGGAGAAACCGAGGGACTTGGCCTTGCAGTCGCAGCGGGCTTTGGGCTCGGCGGATTCCTGCTATTCATCAAGTTCGCGGGAACGCAGGCAGTGTTCTGGCCGCTGGTTGCAGCGCGCGCTGCGTCATTTCTGCTGATGTGCGGGATTCTCATCGGAGCCCGACCCTCGAATCCATCTCAATCGTGGAAGCCCGCTCCGGGAACCTTCCGCTATGTTTTGTTAGCTGGCATTCTGGACTCCGGAGCCAATGCGCTCTATGTTGCCGCCACGCAGCGCGGACGACTGGACGTGGCCGCGGTGTTGTCGTCGCTATATCCCGCAAGCACGGTGATTCTGGCGCGAATATTTTTGAAGGAGCGTTGGTCGCGAATTCAGACTGCGGGCATGATTGCTGCGCTGGTTGCAGTCGGCATGGTTAGTGCGTAGGTACGATCCGGCGTTTTCCCGTCAACGGGGACTATCGGGCAAGAAAAAAGGCCTGCCTTGCGGCAGGCCAGCAGTTCGCGCAGCCTCCAGGTTGCGTGCTTCCCAATAACGGATTCGAGAGGTCTGAGCACTGTCCGGGTGCTATGCCGTGTGCTTCACCTTGTGCAGATCGCCGTCAGCAAAGGCAGTGTGGGCGGTACAGAGCGTCAAGAGTATGCGAGTCAGTCCGACTTGGCGCAGCTGCATCTCGGAGCAAAGGTCGACCCGGGGCTTAAACTCAAAAGCATGGAACTGCGCGGATCCATTTCGATTCTTTCGCTCTTCGACGTATGTGAAGAGATTCGGCTGAAGGACCTGCCGCCGTTTATCCAGGGCAAGGCGGTCACGCCGAGTTTCAAGCACACCGCGCCGGAGTACGTGCGATTTGAGCGGCCGCCAGTGGTCGAGGCAATCGAGCCGGTTGTAATCCAGAGCGGCGAGCGTTTTGATGCCACCCTGCAGTACTACGATTATGGAGTCATAAGCCTGCTGTTGCGCTTTCCTTTTGCGTGCGACTGGAAGGGACTGCAGGAACTCGCCGCTCGCTGGGTTTCCGGTACTACCTTCGATGAGCTGGCCCGGCGGATTGTCCGGGAGAAAGTTGCGGTGATGCGTCCGGCACTGGTCCGTCCGTATGAGAGCTGGTTGGACGAAGACTATTCCATCTTTCACGTGCTGTCCGATCCCGGAATGGAATCGACTAAGGTGATCGCAAAGCACGGCCAGGAGATTGCACAGATTGTCCGTGGAGAGACTGGCATGCTGTCAGACAGCGAGCGCGCCGAGGTGATGCAGGCGAGCATGTCGTACTATCCGTACGATCTTACAGTCGTCGGTTGGAACGCTGCATTCGTGCTCGACACAGAGCAAGGCGGTGAGGCGACACGGTTGCTGCTCGAGTATGCGAACTCGCAGTTACTGCAGTTTCGCCACTACGACGAGCTGCTCACCCGCGAACTGCGCGAGGTCTATCGTTTTATCCAACGCCGGGCGGGTGTCTTCGCGGGGTGGAGAATGCGTCCGGCGGCAACGCGGCTGCGGACCATCGTGCTGGAAGTTACCGAGCTAACTGAGCGTACGACGGCGGCGCTCAAGTTTGTGGGCGACATGTTTACCGCGCGCCTCTACAAAATGTGCGTCGCAAGGATCGGTGTAAGTGACTTTCAGGCGCTGGTTGCGGACAAGTTAAGAACTGCCGAGGAGCTCTACTCAGTGATGATCGATCAGTTTCAGCAGTCGCGCGGATTCGTGCTCGAACTGATGGTGGTAATTATTTTGATTATTGAATTGGCTTTTGTCTTCCGAGGGAAGTAAGCAATCTAGCTACGAAATGCCCGCTGGTGACGCATAGTGCGGCCTTCCACAAGATGGCAGACCTCCTCGGCCAGGTTCTTGGCGTGGTCCCCGGCGCGCTCGAGCGCTTGTGCCATCAGAAAGATCTCTAAACTAAGAGCAACATCGATCGTCTTCCGGCTTACTTGTCGCGAGTAGATCCGCGTGCGCAACGTGTCCATCTCGCCATCCAACTTGTGAGCAGCTAGTGCGGGTTGGATGTCGCGATTGGCGTTAGCCTCATGAACCAGCGTCAGCATACGCTCGAGAGTGCGGCACATGTCGTGCAGATCGGCGCGGTCTTGCACGGAAAGTTGACTGCCATACGCGCGAGCGCGTCCAACGATCGTGAGCACAAGGTCGCCGATACGTTCCAAATCGAGCACGAACTTCAAGCAGGCAAGCAGTTCTTTCACGCGCTTCGGAGTGGCGGAAGTAAGCTCTCCGGCAATACGCTCGTCAACGTAGCGATCGATCTCGTCCAGCTCCGCTTCGCACTCCTTCACGGTGACGAACGCCAGGGACGATGAATTCGCCAGGCCTTCGGCAACATTCATTACCGCATCGCGCGCCACCAGGCAGGCATGCGAGCCCAGGCGGAGAAGGTCGGGATCGCGGCGTAGGTCGGGCGCAACTGAGGGCTCCGTTCTGGGACGGACAGAAGCCTTGGCCGGCCGGCTCGACGACGTGCCTGTCCTCTTTGGCGTAGCGGGCATTTCCATTCTTGTACAACAGAATCATTACAGCGGCGTGAAAACCCTGGAGCAGCGTACCGCCGATGCCACTGCATAGAGACATGGTTTGCCAAAGATCCAAAAGCCAGAACACGGATGGAACGGATCAAACGGATTGGGCGGATACTGCCAGGTCTGGTGATTGCGTGATCGGGTTGACTGGGTGATTTTCAATCGCGAAATCAAGAGGTCCTGAATTCTGCTCATCCGTTTGATCCGTTCCATCCGTGTTCTGGCTTTTGGACAAGCCTGCAGTTTGCTACCCTAGTTTCTCTACCCTTGAATGGGCTGGAATGCTGCGATCATTTGTGTTTAAACTACCGCTTCAGTGAACCCAAGGGCTGTATTCGATCAGACGCAACTGAGTGGTTTTGCGCTGCTTTTGTGCGCGCTCTCCTTCCCTTTTCTGGCTGTTACGGCCCGAGCCCAGAGTCCTGCGAACAACTCCGATATGGAGCTTGTGAACAAGTTTTTAGACGAGGAAGGCGAGACTCCCGATACCCTGAAGTGCAACGTCAAGCCGTGGCAGCCCTTCCTCGACTTTGCCTTTCGTTTTGAGGCCGGATATATCGTTCGCTGTCCCCTTCGTGAGTTTGCCGGCGCGGGAAATACTGTGGTTGCGTTTGCGCGCGTCACGCCCGAAGGGGGCAATTCGATCGTGCTCGGGGATGCTTATCAGCTCCCGTCAACTGTGGGAGGCACGATCTCTGGTAAGGCGCGCATCGACCAATCAAGAGACGAACTCGATTTCAGCGGGGGTTTTGCCGCAGGCGAGGGGAGTTATCACGTCGAACTTCTGGTCTCAAACCGGGAGGCTACGCGCATGTTCAGGAAGCGTTGGCGTGTCCACATCGAGGCTAAGCATTCCGAGAAGAACGTGCCGATTGCAGTAGCGGACAATGAGGCGGTGCCACTCAGCTTCCTGCCCTGGAACGGCACCTTCGATGCGACTGGATCTGGTCTGCGTCTCACCGTCCTGCTCGACGCGGCTCCCGTGAACCCATCTTCACAAAAAATGCGTGCCTGGGACCGGTCATTTCTGCTGAGCGCGCTCTCATCCGTGATGTCGCAAATCAATTGCCAGTCGGTACGACTGATCGCGTTCAATATGGATCAGCAGAAGGAGATCTTTCGCAAAGAACGGTTTGACGAGGCTGGATTCGGCGAGTTATCTGCTGCCATCCGGAATCTCGAGTTGGGAATGGTCTCGTTTCAGGTCTTGGAGCGTACGCAGGGCCACGCCAGCCTGCTTTCGCATCTCGCCAGTCAGGAGATCACTCACTCTGAACCTTCCGATGCGGTCATCCTGCTTGGACCGCACACACGCTTTTTAGATAAGCCTCCACAGGAGTTCCTGACGAAGCGCGGTGGGAAGGGCCCTCAGTTCTTTTATCTGGAGTACATGCCAAGGTGGCTGCTAGGCCGCGAGTTCCCTGACGTGGTCGAGTATGTAACCAAAGCTCTGGACGGAACAAACTTCAAAATCCACTCACCTGCCGAGCTTGCACGTGCTGTCCAGAAAATTACTGAGCAGGTAAAGCATGACCCAAAGCAGGCCGGAGCCGGGGGCCAGTAAGCCTAGATGAACGCAGCAGACTTTCGTCGGATAGCACTAAGCCTGGAAGGTGCGGAAGAGGGCTCGCACATGGGGGCTGCGGATTTTCGTGTTGGTGGCAGAATCTTCGCGACGCTTGCATCGCAAAAGCAAGGTTACGGCAACCTGATGCTCACGCCGGAACAACAGGCGGCGTTCGTCCAAGAGCTGCCTGAAATGTTCGTGCCGATTGCGGGTGGGTGGGGAAGAATGGGAATGACTCACATCCGACTGTCTGTGGCGAATGAGGACGTGCTGCGCGGAGCGTTGCACACCGCGTGGAACTTGCGTGTGGAGAAGAATACAAAGGTGAGTGGAAAGAAAAGGTCGTCTGTGAAACGGAAGCGCGCGGCCACTACTCGGAGCACGAAACGTCGCTAACAGCCTTCGGTCAGAACTATTGATGTTGTGGCACAGCCGCCCTCGGCTGTGGCTCCGCCGAAAATGAGTTTCTAGAGAATGCTTTGGGTCAACAGTTCTTCTTGCGAGTCTTGATAGACTCTTTCGCGCTAGGGCGCCTTCTAGCTAGTCTTAGCCTTGGGCAGAGCCACAGCCGAGGGCGGCTGTGCCACAAGATTTCAGATCGTCACTACGAGCGCTGCGCCTTTGTCGGAGAAACCCGCACGAGGGCGCGCGTCGGTCCTGTTTTCTTTGATTATCTCCGCGAGCACGCTTTGACTGTGCTCTTCCCCCACTTAAAGGTCCGGAATGGGTCGGTGACGATTACGCGAGTACGCACGCCATCGATCACCGCAGGCACAGCTACAGACTTGCCCTGCTCCACGAAGACGACGACGGCGGATTCGCCCGGGCTGTCGCTGCTGGCGCCTACGCCGACTCCGATAATCGCAGGGTTCGTCATCAGCTCCTCAGCATGTTGCTGTTTAGCGCTGCGGGCACGAGTAATCTCCGAGTCCGCCAGGGGAGCGGCGATCTGCGCTTGCCGCGCCTGCAAAGAAGTTGATTGAGGGCTCTGCACAACCTTAGTGCGAACTCCATCAACTTGTGCCGGAATGGGAAGCCGCGCCTGGCTGCGCAGAGTAATTACGACTGCAGACTCGTCGGGATTGTCCTCACTGCGTCCAACCTCCACGCGATCGACCGCCGGGTCCTGCATGAGTTCAAACATGCGGTGATTGCGCGCGAGCGTTGCGCGCACAACTTCGCTTTGCCGCAGTCCGGTTTTCGACTGCGGTCCGGGAATCCCACCTTGTGCTTGCGATCCTGCAGGGCATGAGACTGGATGATCGGGGCCGCCGACAACTTGCGGAGCTACGCTA